>JAUIGT010000034.1 GCA_030432615.1 Verrucomicrobiia bacterium | reverse complement strand
GCAGGCGTCCGGCAATATCGACGGTCACACGGCGCAGGAAGGTTGCATCGCTGGCGGGCTGTGACGCAGGAAGCCCCAGACGTCGAAGTTTCTCGAAAACCAATTCGTCGATATAGTTTCGCGCCGGCGGCAGGTCATCGACAGCCTGCTCGCCGGACGACCGGCGCTGGCGATTTTTCCGACCGGGGGCGGCAAGAGCCTCTGCTACCAGTTGCCCGCGCTGATGCTCGACGGGCTCACGCTGGTGATCTCGCCGCTGATCGCCCTGATGAAGGACCAGGTCGAGGCGCTCGTGAAGCGAGGCGTCGCGGCGGCGCGGCTGGATTCGTCGCTGGAATCCTCCGAGGTGCGCGACATCTACGACCGGATGCGATCCGGCGATCTGCGCCTGCTCTACGTCGCTCCCGAGCGTCTCGCCAACGAGGGCTTTCTCCAGAAACTGCGGCGAACGCGGATCGCCATGATCGCCATCGACGAGGCGCACTGCATTTCCGAGTGGGGCCACAATTTCCGGCCCGACTACCTCAAGCTCGCGCAGTTGACCCGCGACCTCGGCGTCGCCCGCGTCCTCACTCTCACCGCCACCGCCACACCCCAGGTCGCCGAGGATGTCCGCAGGGAATTCGGGATCGAGGATGCCGACCACGTCCAGACCGGGTTCCGACGGCCGAATCTCAGCTTCCGCGTCACGCCTTGTCCATCCGAAGAGAGAATGGCGCTGCTGCTTTCCCGCATCCGGAAACGTCCCGCCGGTCCGACCGTCGTCTACGTCACCCTGCAGCAGACCGCGGAAGTGGTCGCGGATTTCCTCAAGAAGAACGGCCTCGACGCCAAGGCTTACCACGCCGGGCTGGCCGACGACTGGCGGGCGGAAGTGCAGGACGACTTCATGGCCGGGCGTTTCGACATCGTAGTGGCGACGATCGCCTTCGGCATGGGCATCGACAAGGCCGACATCCGCTACGTCTACCACTACAACCTGCCCAAATCGCTGGAGAACTACGTCCAGGAAAGCGGACGCGCGGGCCGCGACGGCGAACCCGCCATTTGCGAGATCCTCGCCTGCGCCGACGACCGGATCGTGCTGGAGAACTTCGTCTACGGCGACACGCCCTCGCCCCAGGCGCTGAAGTCGCTGGTCGAGCACCTGCTGCTGCAGGGCGAGCATTTCTCGATCTCCCGCTACGATCTCTCGCGGACCAAGGACATCCGCCCGCTGGTGGTGGCCACCGCGTTGACCTACCTGGAACTGGAGGGCCACGTCATCCCGACGGGACCGTTCTACGCCGGCTACCAGTTCCAGTTTCTCCAGCCGGAAGACCGTGTCCTCGCCGGTCACACCCCGGCCCGGCAGCATTTTCTCGAGAAGATCTTCGGCGCCGCGAAGAAGGGCCGCAGCTGGCTGACGATCGATATCGACGAGGCCGCCTACCGGATCGGGGAATCCGGCGAACGGGTTCGCAAGGCGCTCAACTACCTCGCCGACATGGGCGACCTGCGCCTGCGGCCCTCGGGACTGCGTCACGGCTATCGGCTGGCGCCCGATTCGTCCCGCGAGATCGGCCCCATCGTGACTCGCCTGCAGGAACTGTTCGCCCGCCGGGAGCAGGGGGAGGTTTCCCGGCTCGGGATGGTCATCGACCTGTGCGAAACCGACGACTGCCTGACGCGCACCCTGCTGGCGCATTTCGGCGAAAGCCTGGAGGAGGATTGCGGCACCTGCGGGAACTGTCTCGAACCTCCGGCAGCGCCGCGCTCGCTCCCCTGCTCCCTGACCGACGACATCGGCCCCAAGGAAATCGCGAGCATCCGCGCGGTCATCGACGAGAAGCATTCCTCACTTCGTCAGCCGCGCCAGCTGGCCCGATTCCTCTGCGGCATCACCAGCCCCGCCGCCACCCGCGAACGCCTCTCGCGTCATGACGCCTTCGGCCTGCTCGCCGAGGTGCCCTTCC
The DNA here is from genome assembly GCA_030432615.1 of Verrucomicrobiia bacterium. GTDB lineage: Bacteria > Verrucomicrobiota > Verrucomicrobiia > Verrucomicrobiales > DEV007 > JAEUHH01. The sequence goes on along the minus strand of JAUIGT010000034.1, from coordinate 19,941 downwards.
AGACCGTGCTGGTGCAGGCGGAGTCGATGATCTGAGGGAATCGAATCCCGGGCTACTTTTCTTCCTCATCCTCGGCCACCGGCTCGCTGCCGATGCGCCAGACATCGTACTGCCGGTGCCGCCGTTCCGATTTCCCCACCTCGAATCCCGGGCGTATCGCGAAAGCCTCGGCCACGGCGGCGGCATTTCCCGGATCGTAGTCGCCCGCGTGGGCGTGCAGCAGGTAGCGCAGCACCAGCGGGTTCTCTCTCGTGATGGTGTGGCCTTCCGCGAAACAGAACGCCGCTCCCATCCAGCCATCGGCACGGACATGCCAGTGGGTCGGATAGCGCGGGTTGTCGGGATGATCGAAGTAGGTGATGCCCTCGGTGACGACCTTCCGGTCGGGTCCGGTGCCCACCACGACCGGTCCCGAGTAGTCCATCCAGCGCGCCCGCTTCTCGAAATTGGCGTCCTCCCCTTTCCGCCCCTCGCTGCTGGTCAGGTCGCCACCGCCGAAATGGTGCGACAGCGTCTTGGACACGCGCACGGCGAGAAAGCCGAAGTTGGTCCGCCCGAGTTCGACGGCCTCGGTCTTGGCCGGGGGACGCATGGTGATCTGGATCTCCAGTTCGTGTTCGCCTCCCTCACGGGGCCGCAGCGCGGCGACGATGTCCTGCTCCATCAACTCCTTCCCCGCGCCATCATACCAGCCGGTGAGCGAAGCCATGACGCACTCCTCGTCACCGTCACGATAGCTGTACCACATTTTCTGCCGAACCCGCCCGTCGGTGTTGTCGGACCAGAAATCCACGCCGCCGATGTCGTGATGGGCGAACCAGACCGAGCGATGGTGATCGTGATTCTGCGCGCCCGGGTGCCCCATCCGCGTCAGCGAAACGCCCGAGGGCCCGTTGAACGGATAGAAAAACGGTCGCGGGTACTCGTCACCGAAATGCCACCGGGTTTTCTCGATCCCGTTGATCTGGAAAGCGACCTGGTGGCCCGGCAACGGGATCAGCTCACAGCGATCGGGAACGTAATCCTGTGAATTCCCAAAGGATGTGAAGGATACCGCTCCCAACAAAAAAAGAGTCAGCTTGCGCTTGCTCATAGTTACGGTTCTACCAAAGCCCTCCTCCCCCGCCAATAGCGGGATCGGGGAAAGGGAGGGGCGCCCCTCCCTTCACTCTCTCCCGAGATGCCCGATCATGGCGTTCTGCTGGCGGGCGATGTCGTTGAGGGTCAGAATTCCGAGCAGTCGCCCGGGATCGGTCGCGCTCACGACCGGCAACTGGCGGATGTCGTTCTTCACCATCGTCATGGCCGCGTCGCGGATGACGGTGTCGGGCGTGATCGTCCGCGGTTTCTGCCCCGAAACCAGGTCGCCGATCGTCTTGTTCTCGTCGGCCTCGTGCTCCTCCAGTTGGTGGTGCATGACGATGCCGACAAAGCCGCGCCGGGAATCGGTTTCCCCCTGCACCACCGGATAGCTGCGCCGCATCTTGGTCACGTCCTTGCGCAGGCGCGCCAGGGCTTCGCCCGGCGATTCCCCGGACGACACCGTGAACAGGTCGTAGTGCATGATGGTGCTGACCGGCAGGTGACGGTAATCCCGAGCGCCCTGGTAGGTCGGCATCTTGCGGAGCGTGACCCGATCCTGGATGAGGATGGCGTTGTAGATCGGCACTTTGCGGAGCCAGCCGGAGAGACTGTAGGCGAGGATGTTGCCGATCATGAGCGGGAGGATGAGCGAATAGTTCCCCGTCATCTCGAAGATGATGAACAGAGAGGTGAAGGGACAGCGGATGATGGCGGCGAACATCGCGCCCATGCCCAGCAACACGCAGGCGCCGACGAGTCGCTCGTTGTCCGCGTAGGGCTCCATTCCCACCATGCCGGTGAACTTCAGCATCAGCAGTCCCCAGAGCGCGCCCAGCATGCCGCCGAAATAGAGGGTCGGCGAGAAAAGCCCCCCGCTTCCCTTGCTGCTGTAGCAGAGGACCACCGCGAAGAATTTCGCCACCAGCAGGATGATGATCGTGCCAACGACGAGTTTCGATTCGAAAGCGGCCTCGAGACTCTCATACCCGATGCTGAACACCGAATTCTGCGGGTCGCCGAAGAGCCCGGTGGCGAAGAAGGCGCCCGTGGCCAGGCCACCGACGAGGAGGCCACCGAGGGCCGGCTTGAGGGGCTCCGGCAGGCGCAATCGTTCCGCGAACCATTGGCGCAACCACAGCAGCGACCCGACGAAGAAATGCCCGATCAGGGCCGCGGAAAGGCCGAGCGGGATCGAGACCAGCATCCACCAGTGCACCCCGTAGTTTCCACCGAGGTGAGCCTGGAGAATGGGATCCTCCCCGAGCAGACTCCGGGCGATGGCCTCCGACACCACCACGGCGACGACGATGCCGCTGAGCGCCTTGGTGCTGAAATCGTCGAGAATTTCCTCGAACACGAAGAAGATCGCCGAGATGGGGGCGTTGAACGCCGCGGCGATCCCGGCCGCCACCCCGACCGGCACCATGGCCTGGACCCGCGCCTTGGCGAGCCCGAAAACGCGCCCCAGCCAGGACGAGATGGCCGCGCACATGTGCACCGTCGGGCCTTCCCGACCGAGGCTGTTGCCGCCGCCGACGTAGATGGTGGTGAGCAGGAAACGCCAGAAGGCCGTCTTCAGCGGAATCTGGCCGAACTCGTTGTAGAAGGACGCCTTGGTCTGGGGAATCCCGCTGCCGACCGCCAGCGGCGCCCAGCGATGCACCACGAAACCGACGAGCAAGCCGGCGATCGCCGGGAACCACGGCATCACCACCCACCAGGGCACCCCGAAGCGCTCGATCCAGTGCGCCAGGTGCCAGACCGACTCGAAGGTCCAGTGGATGGACAGGTGAATGCCGACCGCGGCCAGTCCGCAGAGCAAACCCGCGAGCAGGCAGAGGATGACGAAGCGCTGTCCCTCGGAAAAGTGCGCCCGCAACCAGTCCCCGAGCGTCCGTTTCTCGAAGGGCAACTCGGCCGGCTCGTCGGGAGCCGCGGGGCCACGTTCCGGAGGAGAAGGAGGAGAGTTGGATGGATCGCTCGAAGAGGAGTCTTGCATGCCTGCGCGCCGCGAACCCGTCCGGGCCAGGGAGAGGCAGGAGCAGGGGGCAAGGCGTCGGACGCGGAACCGCGACGAAGCGATCGAACCGGACTACCGGCAACCCTCGCCGATCGGTCCGGAGAAAAACACCCCTCCACCCGTCGGGAAACGAAGCCACATACGGTCGGGAGATCCGCCCGATCGTCAAGGAGGGAGAATGCGAATCATCGCCCCGGCCTTTCCTCCGACACGGAATCCATCCGTCGACCGCCCGAACGAGCGCCACGGAAAACCCGTTGTTTTCCGTGGCGAACACATCGCCAGCTTCGGCGCGTCAGGCCACGATGTCGTGCACGACCTTGCCGGCGAGATCGGTGAGCCGGAAGTCGCGCCCGGCATAGCGGTAGGTCAGGTTCAGGTGATCGAACCCGAGCAGGTGGAGGATGGTGGCGTGCAGGTCGTGCACGTGGACGGGATTCTCCTCGGCCTTGAACCCGAAATCGTCGGTGGTGCCGTGGCGGTAGCCGCCCTTGACCCCGCCCCCGGCCAGCCACATGGAAAATCCGTAGTGGTTGTGATCCCGGCCGAGCTTGGTGTCGGGACCATTGGCCCCGGGGGTCGGCAACTCCACCGTCGGGGTGCGGCCGAATTCGCCGCCCCAGATGACGAGGGTATCGTCGAGGAGACCGCGATTCTTGAGATCCTTGAGCAGCGCCCCGATGGCCCGGTCGGCTTCGCCGGCGAGTCGGCCGTGATTCTTCTCGATGTGCTCGTGACTGTCCCAGGGCTGGCCGGCGCCGTGCCAGACCTGGACGAAACGCACCCCGCGTTCGACGAGGCGTCGTGCGATGAGCATCTGGCGCCCCTGGAGATCATCTCCGTAGGCTTCGCGGATGTATTCGGGCTCCCGGGTCACGTCGAAGGCGTCGGTGGCCTCCATCTGCATGCGGTAGGCCAGCTCGTAGCTCTGGATCCGCGCCTCGAGCTGGGGATCGCCGGTGCGCCCGGCCTGGTGCTGGTGATTGAGCTGCTGGATGAGGTCGAGCTGCTGGCGCTGGACCGAGCGCGGCATCTTCTTGTTCTCGATGTTGGCGATGAGCTTCTCGATCTCGGTGTTCTTGGTGTCGATGTGGGTGCCCTGGTAGGCGCCGGGCAGGAAGGCCGAGCGCCAGTTCTGGGTTTCCACGACGGGAACGCCGCCGGGGCAGAGCGACACGAAACCGGGAAGGTTCTCGTTTTCCGTCCCCAGTCCGTAGTTGATCCACGACCCCATGCTGGGCGTGACCGTGTTGACCCGCGGCGCGCCGCAGTTCATCAACATCAGCGAAGGCTCGTGATTGGGCACGTTGGCGTGCATCGAGTTGATGATGCAGAGGTCGTCGGCCGATTCGGCCACGTGGGGAAAGAGATCGCTGATCCAGTGCCCGCTCTCGCCGTATTGCCGGAACTCGAAGGGCGACTTCATCGCCGCGCCGGTCTTGCGCTCGGTGCGCAGGGTGTTGGGCAGCTCCTTGCCGTCGTACTTCGCGAGGGCCGGCTTGTAATCGAAGGTATCGACCTGCGAGGGCCCGCCGTTGGCGAAGATGTGGATGACCCGCTTGGCCCGGGCGCGGTAGTGCGGCTGGAGCGGGGAAAGAGGGTTGAGTCGGTCATTCAACCCGGTTGCCTTGCTGGTGGCCGCGCCGCTTTGCTGGCCGAGCAGCGCGCCGAGACCGAGCGTGCCCATGCCCATGCCGACATGGCGGAGCAGTTCGCGTCGTGAGTAGAGATTCGGGTTCATGGGGAGGAGGGGAGGAGATTCAGTCCACGAAAAGGAATTCGTTCGTACCCAGCAGGGCCTGGGCGTAGGTTTCCCACGGATCGGCCAGGTCGGCGGGACCGGAGAACTGGGCGCTGTAGTTCCAGTTCTCCCCGGCCACGTCGGCGTTCCGGATTTCCGGCACCCAGCGGTAGCTGTCGAAGGAGGCGTGGGCGTTCGGATCGACGATGAAATCGACGGTGTCGCCCTCGTTCACGGCGATGCCGCGCTTCACCATCGGCTGCTTGGTGGCTTCCTTGGGAATGATGTGCTGCAGGACCGTGCCCTGTCCCGAGACGACGATCTTGCCGATCAACCCGTCGCCGTTGTTGAGCACGTGGCCCTCGCGGAGAATCTCGCCGACCACGTCGATGGTCATGGTCCGCGGCGCCGTCCAGCGGAGAATGGAGGCGTGCCGGGTGTCGCTGCCGGGATGGGATCGTCCGTCGCGATGGAAGCGGAGGTAGCTGCGCGCGTCGTTCTTCAACGGATACTCGGCGGCTGCCTGCCAGTTGTCCCCGGTCCAGAATTCGAGCCGGTGAAAGGCGACCGCCTCGGTCTCGGGATCGATCCCGCCGTAGCCATACTGCCAGTCGGTCAGGGTCTGCCGGGCACCGTAGCTGGCCAGCGACTGGTCGATCTGCTGGAGGAAATTCCGACCCAGTAGGCGATCCTGCTCGGTGGCCTTTCGCGAGAGCACCGCCCGGTGCAGCGCGGCGATCTTCGCGTCGGGATCGGGCGCGTTCTTGACCTCCGGCCGCTCCATCACCAGCTTCGCCTGCTGCTGGACGAAGGGACTGTTGAGCATGAAGAGCGTCTGCATGGGAATCGAGGTCTTCGGTCGCTTGCCCGTGTGTTGCTGCGGATTGGAGAAGTCGAAGATGCGGAAGGTCGGGTCGATGTTCTGCCGATCGATGAAGGCGTAAACCGCGCGACGGTTGGAGAAGGGCGGCTCCAGCAGGTTCACCGACCGACCGTAGAGCTGGTTGTCGAGGTTGGCGGCCACATCGAGGAGCGCGTCGTGCATCTGCTCGAACTCGAGCCGCTGCCGATTCTGCCGCCAGAGGAGGGTGTTCTCCGGATCGACCACGGCGAAGTTCGCGCCCGGCTTGCCGAAATCGGGATGGACGGAGGCGCGTTGCCAGGCCTGGGAGGTGAGGATGAGGTGGTGGAGCTTCTTGATCGACCAGCCGTTTTCCACGAACCAGGCCGCCAGGAAATCGAGCAGCTCGGGATGGCTCGGCTTGGCGCCCTCGATTCCGAAATCGCTTACCGTGCGCACCAGGCCCTCGCCGAAATGCTGCATCCAGATCCGGTTGACGATGACCCGGGCGGTCAGCGGATTCTCGGGATCGGCGATGGCGCGGGCCAGTTCGAGGCGGCCACTGCCCTGCTGGAATTCGGGGTCGTCCTCGCCGGCGATGACGGAGAGAAATTTCCGCGGAGCCACTTCGCCGCGCCGGCTGGAATTGCCGCGGATGAAGACGTGCTGGTTGATGGGCTTGGCGCGATCCTCGAGAATCAGCGCCTTGTCGGGCTCCATCTTGGCGTCGGCGATGAACTTGTCGACCACCCGCTCGAGATTCTGGAGCTGGCGACGGTCGGCCCGTTCCAGCTTGCCCATGAGCTGTTCGCGGCGATTGGCGATCTCGGGAAATTTCTTCGCCAGCTCGGCGAGCTTGGGTTCGAGGAAATCATCCACGACCTTCTGCTTCTCGGCCAGCTTCTCGAGGTATTCGTCGTACTCGGGGCCCGACTTCGGCATCCCGATGGTGGGCGCTTCCCCCGGCTCGACCGAGTTCAGGAAAATGCCGTAGAAACCGTAGTATTCCGAGGTCTTGATGGGATCGGACTTGTGATCGTGACAGCGGGCGCAGCTCACCGTCAGGGCCTGGAGCCCGCGGAAGGTGGTGTCGATGCGGTCGTCCATCACCTCTTCCTGGCGGCCGTTCTTGCTGAGGGTGAGAAAGCCGAGCGCGGCGAGGTTCTGGCGCGCCTCCTTGTCTTCGCGATCGACGAGTTGCTCCGCGGCGAGCTGGTAGAGAACGAACTGGTCGTAGGGAAGGTCCGCGTTGAAGGAGCGGATGAGCCAGTCGCGGTAGGTATAGCTGTAGACGAAACGCCGCTCGCGCCCGCCGGCCTCGTAGCCCTTGGTGTCCGAGTAGCGGGCCACGTCCATCCAGAGTCGCGCCTGACGCTCGCCGTAATGGGGCGAACCCAGCAGGTGATTCACCGCCGCCGGCCAGGCTTCGGCGTCGGGTTTCTGGTCGTTCGCGAATTGCTCGACGTCGGCGAATTTCGGCGGCAGCCCCAGCAGCCCGAAATGGGCACGCCGATAGAGCGTGGCCCGGTCCGCCTTCGGGGCCGGCTCGAGTCCGGCCTCGGCGAGCTTGCGATCGATGAAGAAATCGATGGGATTTCCGGAAAATTCCGCCGGAATCTCCGGTTTCGTCACCGGCTGGAAGGACCAGTGACTGCCGCCGCGGGTGCGTTCGTGCTCGGCCAGCGGTTCCTTTTCCTCCGGCCAGGGCAACCCCATGCCGATCCAAGCCTCCAGGTCGGCGATGACCGAGTCGGACAGCTTGTCGCCCTCCTTGGGCATGTTCTCGATCTGGATCTTTCCTCCCTGGTGCTTGACCGCGAGAAGGACGGCGCTTTCGGCCGGCTTTTCGAGATTCACCACCTTGCGGTAGTCGCTGCCCTTCAACCACCCGGCACGACTGTCGAGCTGGAGACCGCTCTTCCCGTGATGCCCCTCGTGGCACTCGTAGCAGTTGTCCGCGAGAACCGGTCGGATCTTCGTTTCGAAGAACTCGATCTGTTCCGGGGCGAAAGCCGGTTCCGCCGTCTCCTCGGCAAAAGACGACAAGGGCGCGCCGATCCCCGGAATTCCGGCGATCAGGAGGGAAAGGGTCAGGGGCGTGAGGCCGCGATTCATCATAGGTAATTACGAGCGTCAACCCTACCCCGGAAAGCGGCGTCATCACGCAAAGGATGCAAAGGGGTTGCGTTCCCGGCGTTTTTTTCCACAATCGGCGCTTTCCGATTTTTTCCCAAACCCAGCCAAACCGAACAACGCGCCATGAGCCAATCCGACGCCGACAACAAGAAACTCTTCTGGGCCTGTTTCATCGCCCTCGTCGCCACCTCTTTCGTGTTCGGTCTGCGGGCCAACATCATCGGGGATTGGCAGAAGGACTTCGGCCTCTCCGAAGCGGACAAGGGCACCATCCTGGGGGTCGGCCTCTGGCCGTTCGCCATCAGCATCATCGTCTTCAGCCTGATCATCGACTACATCGGCTACAAGACGGCGGCCTACTTCGCCATGGCCTGTCACGTGGCCTCGCTGTTCTTCACCATCTTCGCCCAGGGGCCGACAGCGCTCTACTGGAGCGTGTTCCTCATCGCCATCGCCAACGGCACCGTCGAGGCCTTCATCAACCCGGTCGTCGCCACCATCTACAGCAAGGAAAAGGCGAAGTGGCTCAACATTCTCCACGCCGGCTGGCCCGCCGGGCTGGTGCTCGGAGCCCTGACTTCCATCCTGCTGGGTGAAGCGGACTGGAAGATCAAGTATGCGATGTGCTTCATCCCGGTCATCGTCTACGCGGCCATGATCCTGCCCCGGAAATTTCCCGTCAACGAGCGGGTCGAGGCCAACGTCTCCTACCGGGAAATGCTCGGCCAGGTCGGTGCCGTGGGCTTTTTCATTCTCACCTGGCTGCTGGTACTGGGCGTCTCCCAGATCCTCGCCAGCCTCAACCCGAACCTCGTCGTTTCCGGCACCACCGCCGCCATCGTGGCCGCGGTCGCCGCGATCGGAGCCGGCCTCTACACCCGCAGCCTGGGGCACTGGATGTTCCTCATCGTGCTCCTGACCATGGGGCCGCTGGCGACCACCGAACTGGGCACCGACAGCTGGATGCCCGACCTCCTCGGGGCCGACTTCACCCCGTCGCAGGCCGGCTGGATCTTCATCTACGTTTCGACCATCATGACGGTCCTGCGCTTCTACGCCGGGCCCATCGTCCACAAGTTCTCTCCCATCGGCCTGCTGGTGATCAGCGCCATCATCGCCATCATCGGTCTGCTCTTCCTGTCGAAAGCCGCCGGCTTCGTCATCATCATCGCGGCCACCGTCTACGCCTTCGGCAAGACCTTCCTCTGGTCGACGACGCTTGGTTTCGTCTCTGAGCAGTTCCCGAAAGGCGGCGCCCTGACCCTCAACGGCGTCTCCGCCGTCGGCGTGCTCGGCATGGGCATCCTCGGCACCCCGATCATGGGTGGCCTGCAGGACAAGGGCATCGACGCCGATCTCGCCGCCAACCACCCCAAGATTCACGAGATCGTCGCCACCGAACCGAGGGAGATTCCCTTCCTCGGCGCCGTGCGCGGCATCAACCAGGACAAGGTGAACAATGAGCTCACCCCCGAGCAGCAGGAGATCCTCACCGAGACTCGCTACCCGCACAAGAAAGCGGCCTTCCGTGAAGTCGCGGTCCTGCCCACCTTCATGCTGCTGTGCTACCTCGGCCTGTTCTTCTATTTCCGGGCGAAAGGTGGCTACCAACCGGTCGACTTGGCCAAGGAAGACGCCGAAAAGGAAGCGGAGCCGGGCTTCTGAGGCACGGAGCACTCTCCACGCTCCAAGCCCGCCACCGGTACAGCATGCAGCCCGGTCGGCAAAGCGCAGGAAAAACCCCCATAAAACCTGCAAAACTCGCGCCAACCGGGCTGCACTGGTGTTGTTTCAACCCTCTGGTTGTCTGAGAGACTGAGCTTCCAGACAGATCCCTATTGAGCATCCACCGTGCCAGCTTCGCGGAATTTCAGAGCTGTTTTTCCACTTTTTCCTTAACTCAACAGGGTCAGGCAGTTGACTCGACCCTGTTGAATTTCCGAACCGGTTCAGGCGGGAATTCTGGCGCGACGGGCCCCATTTCCCTTCCAATTGCAGCGCCATCGGTGCTCGCTTCCACCTTTGCCGATTGCGGACCGCCCGCGAACATGGTAGCCCTCGGCAGGAATGCGGAACGCCTTTTACCACGACTTCGATTTCGCCACGCGCGCTCCCGATCGCGCGCGCTCGGACGAGAACGACTACCGCACGCCCTTCCAGATCGATCGTGATCGCATCATCCACACCTCGGCCTTCCGCCGGCTCCAGAGCAAGACCCAGGTGTTTCTCTCCGGGGAATACGATTTCTACCGTACCCGGCTGACGCATTCCATCGAGGTCGCCCAGATCGGTCGCAGCCTTTGCGCGCGGCTCCAGGCAACGAGCCCGGATCTCGGTCCCGACCGCTTCATCGATCCCGACCTTGTCGAGGCCGCCTGCCTCGCCCACGACATCGGTCATCCGCCCTTCGGCCACACCGGCGAGCGAACGCTGCATCGACTGATGAAACCCTGGGGCGGGTTCGAGGGCAATGCCCAGACCCTGCGACTGCTCACCGACACCATCTTCAACGAACGCGCCGGGATGAACCCGACCCGGGCGATGATGGACGCGGTGCTGAAATACAAGTCGCTCTATCCCGAACTCGACGATCCGCCGAATCACTTCCTCTACGGCGACCAGGCCGGCGAATTGGCCTTCGTGCTCGACGGGCGCGCGTTCCCGGCTTCCCTCCCGCCGGGCGAAATCCGCGACGACTGCAAGTCCATCGAGTGCCAGCTCATGGACTGGGCCGACGACACCGCCTATTCCATCAACGATGTCGCCGACGGCATCAGCGCCGGCTTTCTCACCATCGAGAAGATCGAGCGCTGGGCCGCCCGTCAGGAATTCGGCGGCGAGGAAGCCGCCCACGTCGACTACCTCCTCGACGGCATCCGCGGGGAAAAGGTGGAGGCGCGCATGAACCGGAAGATCGGCGAATTCATCGCCGCCGCGCGACTGGAAGCGGTCCCGGAACATTTCCTCTCCGACGCCACCGCCCGCTACCGCTACCGGCTGGCCATCGAGCCCGCCATCCGCGCCGAGTGCAAACTCTACAAAAAGCTGGCCTACGACCTGGTGTTTCGCTCCCACCAACTCCAGCAGCTCGACCGCAAGGCGGACTACCTCATCACCCGACTCTTCGGCGTGCTCGCCGATTTCTACATCGAGCCGGAAAAACCGGGTCCGAACCACTTCCGGGTGCTCCCGGAGCCGATGGAGACCGCGATTTTCGCCGACGGCAACGGCGAGGCCGGTCGTGCCCGACTCGTCTGCGATGCCATCGCCCGCATGACCGACAGTGTCGCCGCCCACATGTATCGACGGCTTTTCGACGCGGATTTCGGGTCGATCGTGGACCTGGTTTGATGCTATCTTGGGGCGATGAAGACCGTGCTTATCAGCCTCGGATTCCTGATCGCGCTCGGCGTCGTCGGTGCCGGCGGATTCCTGATCGGCTACCAGCAGTACGAGAAATCGCTCGCCTCCTCCCCGCGCAGCCCGGCGAAACTGGAGATGAAGCTGGCGACGGTCGAGCAGGAAAAGCAGGCGCTCCAGGAACAGGTCGCCGATCTCCAGAAGCAGGTCGAAGCCGGCGTCAAGGCGCAGGCCGAGGCCTCGGAATCCATCGCCGATCTCCAGAAAACCATCGCCGAACAGGAACGGAGCCTGGAGGCCGCCCGCGAGAAACTCCAACAGGCAACGTCCGCGCCCACCTCCCAATGAATCCCCTCCCCATCGGCGACGCCACCCTCGAGATTTTCACCGGCGACCTCACCACCCTGGAGGTCGATGCCATCGTCAACGCCGCCAACACCTCGCTCCTCGGCGGTGGCGGAGTCGATGGCGCCATCCACCGCGCCGCCGGACCCGGCCTGCTGGAGGAATGCCGCGGCCTCAACGGCTGCGAAACCGGCGACGCCAAGATCACCGGCGGCCACGATCTCCCCGCCAAACACGTCATCCACGCCGTCGGTCCGGTGTGGCACGGAGGCGAACGCGGCGAAGCCGAAAAACTGGCCTCCTGCTATCGTCGCGCCCTGGAAATCGCCGGCGAGCACCGGTTGGAGTCGATCGCCTTTCCCGCCATCAGCTGCGGCGTCTACGCTTTTCCCCTCGCCCAGGCCGCCCGCATCGCCACCCGAACCGTGGCCGAACTCTGTCGCGAGCGCGCCACCACCGTGAAACGCGTCATCTTCTGCTGCTTCGGCGGCGACGTCACCCGCGCCTACGAGGAGGCCCTGGAGGAGTTGGCGCCGCGGATGTGAATTCGAACAATCGACTGATCGGGTGATGACCTATTCGATTCGAGAAACCTCATCGAGCGACATACCCTCCATTCTCGACGTCATCCTCCGCGCCTTTGGTGAGGACGAGGGACAGGAGATCGCGGAACTGGTGAGCGCCTTGGTGGTCGATCCTACCGCCGAACCTGTGCTCTCGCTCGTCGCCGAGATCAACGGCAGGGTCGTCGGCCAGGTCCTGTTCACCCAGGTCCGGGTGGAGGGCGACAACGGAACCGACCGGGCGACGATCCTCGCGCCGCTGTCGATGGACCCGGCATACCAGCGACAGGGACTGGGCGGCGCATTGATCCGCGAGGGACTCGAGCGATCGAAAGATGCCGGTCGGGATCTGGCCTTCGTCCTCGGCGACCCGGGCTACTACAAGAGGTTCGGTTTCGTTCCCGCGGGCACTCGCGGCTTCGAGGCGCCGTATCCCGTTCCGTCCGAATACGCCGACGCGTGGATGGTCCAGGAACTGCGCGCGGATGCGATCTCGAAATGCGGTGGTCGAGTCAGGTGCGCCGATTCGCTCATGGACGTGAAATACTGGCTGGAGTAGTGGACTCTGAGTCGGAGGCATTGCCGAGCGGCGATCGCTTTTCATTGAAAAGGCCGAAAAACTGTTCAAAGATTCATCATCATGAAAGTCGCCGAATCCGCTCCCGCCACCACCCGCGATGCGGTCCCGACTCGCGACGCGAGGGCCGCGCTGGAGAAGCATTTCGGCTTCGCGGAGTTCAAGGACGGGCAGGAAAGCGTGGTCTCGGCCCTGCTCGCGGGACGCGATGCCTTGGTCGTCATGCCGACCGGCGGCGGCAAATCGCTCTGCTACCAACTACCGGCGCTGGTCATGGACGGGGTAACGCTGGTGGTCAGTCCGCTCATCGCCCTGATGAAGGACCAGGTCGATGGCCTCGCCCGCAAGGGGATCGCGGCGACCATGATCAACAGCACGCTGGCGCCGCGGGAGCAGCAGGAACGCATCCAGCAGATGCGCGAAGGCGCCTACAAGTTGGTCTACGTGGCCCCGGAGCGTTTCCGCAGCCGCAGCTTCACCGACGCGCTGAAAGCGGTCGATATCGCGCTGTTCGCGGTCGATGAGGCCCACTGTCTCTCCCAGTGGGGACACGATTTTCGCCCCGACTATCTGCGCCTCAAGGACGCCGTCGCCGCGCTGGGACAACCGCAGACCGCCGCCTTCACCGCCACGGCGACGCCGGAGGTCCGGACCGACATTCTCGAGCATCTCTCGCTGCGCGACCCGTTCGTTTCCGTGAGCGGATTCGAGCGCCCCAACCTGGCGCTGACGGTTTCCCAGGTCGGTGGGAACCGGGAAAAACACGACCGCCTCGAGGCGGTGGTGCGCGAATACCAGACCGGGATCGTCTACTGCGCCACCCGGAAGAAAGTCGAGGAGGTGGCCGATTCCCTCGCCGCCCAGGGGATCAAGGTGATCGCCTACCACGGCGGAATGGAGGACCGCGATCGCGAGTGGGCGCAGAACGCCTTTCTCGATCGCTCCAAGGATGTCGTCGTCGCCACCAATGCGTTCGGGATGGGGATCGACCGCTCCGACGTGCGTTTCGTGATTCATTTCGAGACGCCCGGCAGCATCGAGGCCTACTACCAGGAGGCCGGCCGAGCCGGGCGTGACGGCGAGCCCTCGGTCTGCGAGTTGCTCTTCAACTACGCCGACACCCGGACCCAGGAATTTTTCATCGAGGGCAACAACCCCGGCTTCGAGACGATCTGCGACGTCTACCGGACGCTGCGCATGCTGACCGACGACAAGAACGAGGTCGTCATGCCGATTCGCGAACTCACCGACACCGTCGGCGCCAAGAACCAGATGGCGGTGGGATCGGCACTGTCGCACCTCGGCCGGGCCGGTTACCTGGAGCGCTTCGACGTGCCCGGCGAGCGCACCCGCGGCACCCGTCTGTTGCGGCCCGAGATTCCCCCCGAGCAGCTGGAACTCGACCGCGCCGCGCTGGAGGAAAAAGAGCGCCGTGACCGGCAGAAACTGGAGGCCATGATCCGTTTCGCCTACGCCGACGACTGCCGGCAGCAATGGATCCTCGACTACTTCGGCGAAAAAGACGCTCCCGAATGCGGCAGCTGCGACGCCTGCACGCGCCATGCCGACCGGGGCGATCGCCGCCCGCCGAAGAACGACGCCGAATTCCTCGCCGTGCAGAAGGCCCTCAGCGGTGTCGCCCGGGCCTCGCGCAAATCGATCGATGGCCGCTGGGAAGGCCGCTACGGCAAGGGCAAGATCGTCGGCATGCTCACCGGCAGCCGCGCCCAGGACATCCTCTCCGCCGGACTCGACCGACTCAGCACCCATGGCCTCCTGAAATCCGAGGGCACCGCCTACGTCCATGCCCTGCTCAAGGAGTTGGAGTCGGCCGGCTTCGTGGCCACCCAGCGCCGCGACAACTACGCGCTGCTGACGCTGACCGCGCGCGGGGCCGAGATCATGCGTGGCGATCGCGGCTTCCGACTGCGCTGGCCGGACGCCTCGCGGATGAAGGCGCTCACCGGCGGCGGCGCAGGTTCAGGGAAAAGCGGATCCGCTGGCGGTATTCCCGACCTCGCCCTGGAGGAACTGGCCTTCGACGAGTCCCTCTTCGAAAAGCTGCGCCAGACCCGCCAGCGTCTCGCCGAGGAGGCCGGCGGCGTGCCCGCTTACGTCATCTTCGGCAACCAGACCCTCGAATTCCTGACCCGCCTGCGCCCCACCACCATGGAAGCGGGCCTCCGCATCCGCGGCATCGGCGAGGTCAAGGCGGAGCGCTACCTGGAACCGTTCCTCCAAGTGATCAGGGAGCACGGTAAAGTCGGCTCATGAGTCGGGCGAGTGCATCGCCTTGGCGGGGTCGGGCATCACCGTTTCCACTGTCAGCCCCCTTCCCTCGACTTCAGAGGCACCGATGGTGCCTCCCAACGCGGTGGCGATGCGATAGCAAAGGGCAAGTCCGATCCCGGAATGCCGATCGCGAGGAGACCGGACCATTTCTCCTCGCGCGAAAGCCTGGAACATCTGGGCGGGGCACATCCTGGCTTCCTCGGAGATGGGACGATTGGTCACCCGCAGAACCAGCTCACCCGTCGCGTTCAGTCGAGCGGAGGCCGATACCTTTCCCTCCTCCCGGGTGTAGGTCACCGCATTGTCGAACAGGTTGTGCAACAGCATCTGGAGGAGTTCCACCGGCCAGCTTCTCGGTTCTTCGAGCACTTCGTCTCCTTCGAACTCGAAGCCGAGTCGCTTCTCTTCGGCGCTCTCGAAATAGGGTTTCCAACAACGCCTTACCAGATCTCTAAGCGATACCTCCTTCCACTCGATCACCTGGGTTCCGGCATCGAGCCGGGAAAGGAGCAACAGACTCTGCATCATGTCCTCCAGTTCACGTTCGATCTCGAGAATCTTCCGGAGCGCTTTTCGGTAGTGTTCAGAATCCCGGGGCACCGCGAGCGCGTTCTCGGCCTGGCTTCGCAAACCGGAAAGTGGCGTCCGGAGTTCGTGGGCGGCGTTCGCCGTGAAACGACGTTCGTTGGACAAGGCGCTATCGACCCGTTCCATCAGTTCGTTGAGTCGATCGACCACCGGCACCAGTTCGCGGGGAGCGGTCCGAACCGCAAAAGGCTCGAACTCCCCGCCCACCCGGGTGGATCGGATCTGGTGACTGAGTTCGTTGAGGCCGCGCAAGTTTCGATACACGATCCAACACATCACCATCCCCAGCACCACGATCATGGCCGCTCCGGTACGAACGAGGGCCCTCCGCATGAAGGCGGCCGCCTCGGCGAGGTGGGCATCCCGATGAGCAAGCACCAGGTGGAGCTGAGGCGGCGGTCCACTTCCTTCGCCGGTCGAGGGAGAGAAGACCTGTCCCGCCAAATGTCCTTGGCTCCCGTCGGGCAAGATGCCCGTCTCCACCACAGGGGTCGATGATCCCGCCCCCACCGGAGGGAGCAGGTCGCCATTGGCGAGACTGCGCGATCGGATCAATACTTCCCCGCTCGCCACTTCGATCACCTGGAAATACTCGGGGTCGTCGGGATCGTGAATCCGTTCGAGGGCTTCCTGATCGATCTCGATCTCGATCCTGTCACCGCGTTGCACACAGGCCGCGCGGATCAATCTCATCTTGTCGGTCAGCGAATGATCGAGTTCCAGCGACAGGTAGCGCCGCATCTGAAAATCGAAGTAGCCACCCCCGAGCAACAACATCACCGAAGCGGAGGCGATCAGGCCGAGCAGGAGCCGGAATTTGAGCGACTCCGGCCACCACGGAAAACGTTTGCCTGCCTCCATCTATATCTCCTCCCTTCCGTTTTCGCATCGATCCAGCAGGTATCCCTCCCCTCGACGGGTATGGATGAGGACTTCCCGCCCGGGGAGGTCCACCTTCTTGCGCAGGTTGGAGATGAAAACGGTAATCACATTGCTGGCCCCGCGTTCGTAATTCATGTCGTAGAGCTGTTCCCAGACATCGGCACGACTGACGACCTCGCCTCGACGAAGCGCCATCATCTCCAGCAACGCGAATTCCTTGGCCGTCAGCTCGATGGCTTCGCCTCCGCGGCGAGCGAGCCGCAGGGAGGTATCGACTTCGAGATCCGCCACCCGGATCACCGGATCCCGGTGACCGAAACGCCTCCTGACCAGCGCCCGCGCGCGAGCCAGCGCCTCGTCCAGCGAGAAGGGCTTCACCAGGTAATCGTCGGCGCCGGCGTCGAGGCCCGCCACCCGATCCTCAACCGCATCCCGCGCCGTGATCAACATCACCGGGGTGTCGGTTCGTTCCTTCCGGATCTTCCGCAACAGGTCCAGTCCCGACATTCCGGGCAGCATGAGGTCGAGAATGATCAGCGCGAATTCCTGCTCCTCGATCATCCAGGCGGCCTCTTCTCCATCGCCGGATTGGGAAACGAGAAAGCCTCCCTCCGCCAGCCGGTTGGCCAGTGAAATCCGCAGGGGAACATAATCTTCAACCAGCAAGGTCTTCATCGAAACGGCAATGAAACGGGCTCGACGCGAAAAACGAGCCTCCAAGATCGGGCTCACCGAGGTTCAGATGGAACTTTCTACGGGTTCCCTACCGAAAAGGACAAGTTTTTCCCGTTCATTAACCATTTCTTAACCATGCACTTGGCAAAGTTCACCCGAACCTGCCTCGTCAGGCCATCCTCCAAACCAAGCAAACGATGAAATACCTCGCCATCCTGAGTTCCCTGACCCTGCTCGCCTGCCTCGCGCCTCCCCGGCTTGTCGCCCAGACGGTACCCTCCTCCCCGATTGGCCAATCCTTCACCGTCACCGAGGACGGCGGCGGCGCTCACCTCGAGGACACCCTGGAATTTCTCACCGCCACCACGGGCCGCGAAGTCGATCCCGAGGGCGACATCGACAGTTTCACCTACACCTACAACGTCACCGGGGCCAATACCGCCGAAGTGAGGGCCCAGGAAAAGCCGGACAAGTGGAGCGACTACACCTTCACCTTCGATGGCAGCGGAGGTGGAACCTACGTGCAGCGCCGTTTCGACGACAATGAATTCAAGGATCAGCGCTCCGGCGACATCAATGAAGACAGTGGCGCCGCCGGTGCCCCGGCCGACCTGGTCGGAGTGACCATCGAGTTGGTCGAGGCCGCGGAGGTGGAGGAAAGCGAGCGCCTCGATTTCCTGACCGGTGATCGCGGTCGGGAAGTGGAGCCGGGAGACGTCGATCCCTTCGCCTACACCTGGCAGGTGACCGGAGCCTCGACCGCCGACGCCGTGCTGACTTTCAAACTCAACCGGAAGTGGGACGAGTACACCTTCACTTTCACCTCCGACACGGGAGGCACCTTCACCGTCGATCGTTTCGACAAGGGCCGCTTCAAGGACACCAAGACGGGCACCTTCACCCTCGCGGAAAACGCGGAGATCCTCGACCCTTTGGCCTCCGGATTCTATGACGGCGTCCTCGATCTCAGTGACCTCGGGGGCGGCGATGACGACTTCGAAGGACGCTTCCGGATTCGGGTCAACCGCCGCGGCAACTTCAGCGGACGGTTCAAGCTCGATGACGACAATTTCCCGCTCCGGGGGCAGTTCGACGATTCCGGCCATCATCAGACACAGCTGTCGCTCCGGGACGGCACCAGCCTGGATATCCTCCTGGAGATGGAAGCCATCGAGACCGGCTTCAAGATCACCGGCTCCATCGATGACGACAGCGGACAGAGTTTCGTGCTCGATTCCGATCAACGAGTCTTCCACCCGACCCGCAATCCGGCACCCCAGGCCGGCAGCTACACCCTGGTCATCACCGGTGATGGCAGCCCGGCTCAGACGCTGGAAGTGGGCGACGGTGCGGCCATCATTCGCGTCAACCGGCGGGGCATCGCCCGCATCCTGGGACGAACGGGTGACTCGACCCCTTGGGGAGCGGCCGTGGCCCTTCGACAGAACGGAGATTTCACCTTCCTGAGTGACCTCTACCGGCGCGGAGGCTCGATCGGTGGCCGCATGCAATTTCAGGATGTCGCCGGCGTCAGCGATCTCGACGGCGTCCTGCACTGGGTTCGCCCGGCGGATTTCGGTGCCAACTCCCGCAATCCGCTCTACCAGGCCGGTTTCGACGTGGAACGGACGGCGGTGGGCTCCAGCTACGCTCCCTCCTCTCGCGGCGACCTCATCATCGCCATCGGCGACGGCCCGGACAATCTCGGCGTGGACTTCACCGAGGGCGGCTTGACGGCCCCCAAGAGCTTCGTTGCCACACTCAATACCCGCAACCGAGTCGAAATCGACCGTGCCGAGGGCCTTCGCATGCGCCTCCAGAACCGCACCGGTTTCTTCAACGGTCGCTTCGTCGATGACTCCGGCGTGACGCCGCAGGTGCGGGGTTTCTTCGGTGTCGTCCTCCAGAAGCAGTCCAACGGCTCCGGCTTCTTCGTGGGAGATGGAGTCACGGGACCGGCCGACCTCGGCCCGGTGGTGCCCTGACCTGCCCATCCCCTGAGGACAGGTATCCCCTCTTGATGACGAGAGCGAAAACGATTTTCCACCCCCTGGAATAGCGAAAAACGCCAGCGATGCAGATCGCTGGCGTTTTTTTTGCGGTCAAACGTCGAGAACCGAAGTCGTTTCACCCTTCCAGTCCAAACGCAACACCGGACCCACTGGCGGGTTGAATTGATTCCGGGGAAACGCCACGCTGTCCCGGTTCCCTCGATCCGTTGTTGCAGAAACCCATGCGCATTCGCCCCGTCTTTTCCATCAAGCGTGTTTGCCGCGCCTACGCACTGTTGGACGTGATCCTCGCGGTGACGGTGTTCGCGTTCTGGGGCGTGGGGCTGATCACGCTGCTGCAGAAGATCAGCGACACGTCCAACAGCTACTCGCGCGACCGACTCATCCAGTATCAACTGGAATCGATCCTCACCGAGATGAAGCACCGGCCCATCGAGGAGATGAACACGGAGCGCCTCGACGAGGACCTCCAGGTCACCTTCCGGACCTCGGTCGAACCGCTCAACCTCGCCAACATCGACGGGGAAACCCTGGAGAATCTCTACGAGATCACCGCCACCGCGACCTTCAACGACAGCGGTGGAGAACAGGTCGAGACCGCGCGGCTCACCATCTATCAGCCGGAGGAGGATCGACGGCGATGAGAACTCCCGCCGTTTCCCAGCTTCACGGAAAGGCGCGCGCCGCACGCGCCTTTTCGCTCTTCGAGATCGTCATCGCCATGGCGATCCTCGCCCTGCTGGCGGGCACCATCTTCGGCATCGTCTGGAAAGCCGCCGACGCTGCCGAGGAGATCCGCGTTTACGACACCCGCGACGAGCAGGTG
>JAUIGT010000567.1 GCA_030432615.1 Verrucomicrobiia bacterium | reverse complement strand
TCTCGCCGTCCGCGGCGCTGATTCATTTCTATTTTTCTCAAATCCGAGTGGTTCGGGAATTTGTCCACACACCCTTGCTTCGGAAGAGAAGTCTCGTCCATGGCGCGATCAGAACTCGGGCTGGCCAACGGTCACTTCTTCCCTCCCTTTTCCCGGGGAAGAAATTGCACGTCCCGGTCGTTGGAGACGGCCGGGCCCGGCGTGCAGCGCCCGTTTTTCACTTCTTTCTCCAGGATCGCGAGGAGAGCCTGCACCTTCGCGGGACGGACCTCGGCGAGGTTCTTTCGTTCGCCCCGATCAGCGGCGAGATCGAAGAGCTGCATCGGCGGCAGTCCCTGCTTCTTCGCCGCGTCCTCCCTCGGATCGCTCCACCCACCGCTTCCGGCCGAGAGGCACAGCTTCCAGTCGCCCTCCCGGATCGCGAACGAACCGCCGATGGAATGACTTATCAACGTGGCGCGGCCTGAGGATTCCGCGCCGCCCTCGAAGATCGGCAACAGGCTGAACCCGTCCTCGCTCCCGAGCGGCTGGCGCTCCTGTCCGGTGATGTCCTCGAGCGTGGCGTAGACATCGGTGAGGCAGGCGAGGGCCCGAGTGGTCCTCCCTCCCTCGATCCGTCCGGGCCAGCGCGCGAGAAAGGGAACGCGATGCCCTCCCTCGTAGATGTCCGCCTTGTGCCCGCGAAAGCCGGCGCTCGGGTCGTGGCCGTGTTCCTTCAGCAGTTCGAAGTTGGCTTCCGGGGAGCAACCATTGTCGCTGGTGAAAATCACGAGCGTGTTCTCATCGAGCCCGAGTTCCTTCACCGCGGTTAGGAGTTGCCCCATGTGGTGATCCACCTGCATGACGAAATCGGCATAGGGATTCAGGCCGCTGGCATCCTTGAACGGCGGCACAGGCACGATGGGCGTGTGGGGCGCGGGCAGCGCGAGGTAGAGAAAGAAAGGCGTTCCCGCCTTCGCCGCCTCCGCCCGTTCCCCGAGGTGGGCGATCGATTTCTCGAAAAGGTGGGGCAAGACCCGCTCGATCTCGAAGTCGGGAGCGATGGGGCCTTTCCGATACCAACCGTAGCGATCCTGTTCCTTGGTGACCCCTTCCTCGCGTTGCGGAATGGCGGTGGGCTTCCCGGTGTCCACCCAGACGTAGGGCGGCATGTCCAGCGATCCGCAGTGGCCGTAGTACTGGTCGAAGCCGTTGATGTCGGGACCGTTCTTCACCGGTTGGGTGAAGTCGATCTCCTTGCCTTCCTTGTGCCAGTCCCATCCCAGGTGCCACTTGCCGATCATGGCGGTGTGGTAGCCGGCGCCTCGCATCAGGTGACCCAGCGTCGGTCGCTCCGCCGGAATCAGGTGCGGGCTGGTGCCGCCGAGCACGCCCCGCGCGAGTCGGGAGCGCCAGTTGTAGCGGCCGGTCAGCAGGCCGTAGCGCGTCGGGGTGCAGACCGAACTGGGCGTGTGGGCGTCGAGGAAGGTGATTCCCTCGTCGGCCATCTGCTGCAGGTGGGGCGTCTCGATCCGGCACTCCGGATTGGTCGGAGAAATGTCGCCGATGCCCAGGTCGTCGGCCATGACGAGAATGACGTTCGGCCGATCCGACGCTTCCGCCTCGATGGGCTGCGGGCCGACCAGTCCGAGCAGGGCCGGAAGAAGGGCGGGCAGAATGGATCGACGGAGCAGGGAGGCGCTGGACTTCATGACGAGGAAGGGAGGATCGGGGTTCGAAAGGGAGACGATCAGGCCCCTGATCCGCCCGAAAGTCAAGCTCGCCCCGGGTCCGTCAATCGCCGCCATCGAGCGGGCCGCGCCACTCGCGAACCAGATCGGGCCGCTGCTGTCCGAACACGTTGATGACGTGACCGGCGAAAGTCGAGCCGGCGTGGGCATACAGGTTGAAGGCGGTATCCACCCCCATCCTGCGCAGTTCACGAATATCCTCGGGATACTTGCCGGCCACGGCCACGACTCCGTGGAAGTCGTGACGCTTCAGCGTCTCCACCGCGTGCACGTTGGCGCTGTGAGTCGGCATGGCGAGCACGGCGAGGTCGAGATCGTCGCGCGGACAGACCTTTTCCCAGAAATCGGAGTCGGTGGCGTCGGCCAGCATCACGTTCCGCTCCAGATCCCGGTGTTCCTGCACCGCCACCGGGTCGCGATCGAAACCGATCACCTGTCCGGGAAAGCGCGTTTCCATGGCGTGGTAGACCGCCAAGCCCACCCGTCCCATCCCGAAGATGGCGACGCGCTCGCCGTTTTCCAGCACGGGCAGGTCGTCGCGGTGACGACCGGCGGTTTCCCATTTCTTGAGAGAATCGCTGATGGGATCGTAGAGTTCCTCGGCCCGGCGATTCAGCGGCGCGGCGAGGAGAAAACTGAGCGACAGGGCGATGGCCACCGCCACCAGCCACTCGGCCCCGATCCACCCCTGGGCAACCCCGAGCGCCATCACGATGAGACCGAACTCGCTGTAGGTGGAAAGCGAAGCCGCCGCCATCCAGGAGGTCCGGGCCCGCAGTCGGAATCGGGTGAGCAATCCGAAAAAGGCCACGCTCTTGAGGGGCAGCAGCAGGATCATGAGCGCCGCCCAGCCCAGCCCCTGCCAGGTGAGCGCTCCCTCGAGCCCGATCTGCAGGAAGAAACCGACCAGCAACAGGTCGGTGATGTAGTTCAGCGATTTCTTCAGTTCACTGGCGCGCGGATGCGTCCCGACCAGCACCCCGATGAAAAGCGCGCCGAGATCCGCCTTGAGCCCGACCACGTCGAAGGCCTTGGCCCCGATGACGAGAGCCATGAACAGGCCACAGAGCGAGAGCAGTTCACCGTGCCCCGACCGGCTCACGATCCAGCCGAACACGGGCCTCGCCAGCAGCAGTACCGGGATCGCCGCCAGGGCCCATGCCGAGGGGATCTTTCCGGTGGAGAAGGTCAGGAAAAGCACCGCGATGATGTCCTGCATCACGAGAATCCCGATCGCCACGCGCCCGTGCATGGCCCCGAGATCGCCATTCTCACTGAGCGACTTCACCGCGAAGACGGTGGAGGAAAAACTCAGCGCGAAAGCCAGCAGGAATACCGTCCGCCATTCGATTCCGGTGACCGAGGACACGAGAAAGGACAACCCGTAGAGAATCGGGGCGAAGAGAAGGATGACGAAACCGGCGTGCAGGGTCGTGCCCGCCCAGATCTCGGGTCGCATCAGGCTGCGCACCCGCAGTTTCAGCCCGATGCTGAAGAGCAGCAGGGTCACCCCCAGGTCGGCCACCGTGCGCAAGGCTTCTCCCCCCTCCTTGCCCATCGCCTGGAGGGCGAATCCCGCCAGTAGGAATCCCACCAGGGGAGGCAAACGGAGCTGCTGGGCGAGCAGACCGAAGAGAAAGGCGATGGCGATGAGCAGGGCGTCCATGGGGCGGAGCGGGGGAACCGGGTGGTGCCTGGAGAGCAAGGTTCCGGCCAGTCCGGAACGGGCATTGGGAAACGCCTTCGACGCCTATCGCTCCTTCACCTCCACCACCTTCCGGAAGGCCTCCCGCTCGCGGTTGAGCGCCTCCGATTGTTCCGCCACCCAGCCGCGAAAACGCGCGAGCCGTTCGCCGCCCTCCTCCTCTTCCACCAGGTTCCTCGTTTCCCCCGGGTCCGCCTCGAGATCGAAGAGCATCTCGAAGTCCGGTTTCCGCCCCGAGAAATCGACGTGCGACTCGTCGTAGCGTCCCGGCTTGCCGTCGAACAGGCGGATGTATTTCCATTTCCCCTCCCGGACGCCCTCCTGGAAAGGATTGTCGCGGCCGGTGTAGAGACTTTCCAGGAAGAGGCGCTCCCGCCACTCGACCTCCTCGCCGTGCACCAGCGGTCTCAGACTGCGCCCGTCCATGAATTCCAACGCTTCCAGGCCGGCGTAGTCCAGGAGGGTAACCGGGAAATCCAGGCTGGAGACGAGGTCA
>JAUIGT010000566.1 GCA_030432615.1 Verrucomicrobiia bacterium | reverse complement strand
TTCTCTCGCCTGTCCTCGGCCACCTCCTGCAGCAACCGGTTTCCGGCGGCGCCGGAAGCCGACTGATCGAGCAGAATCTCGACCACGCCCGTGTTGATGACCGGCAGGTGACCCAGTCGCTGGCGCAGCGTGCTGCCGGCGAAGCTGCGCAGCAGGGAAAGCAGGCCCTGCCAGTTGTCGCCGTTGACCGAGGCCGGATCGATCTTGCGGAACAGGTTCACGGCTCCCCGATCGTCCGGGAAATCGAGGCAGCCGAGGATCTCCCGCTGGCGCAGCGTGCCACATTGCAGCGAGGCGATCAGGTCGCGATCGGCGTTGAGCTTCTTGGCCAGCAGGTAGGCCAGCGCCGGGTTCTGCAAGGCCAGGTCCAGGCTCGCCGGATCGTGCCGCAGCATCACCAGCAGCGGCCATTGATCGCTGCGGAAAGGCTCCACCGCCCGGGCCACGTCCTTCGGGAGGGAAAAGCGGAAGCGATCGAAGGCCTGCTTGCGCTGCTGCGCCAAGGTCAGTTCCGGCTTCGGCTCCTCCTTGGGCACTTCGTCGAGAAAGCCGAAACTCATCTGGTCCTTCGACGCCGCCGGCGACTTGGTCGCGGCGCTTTTCTTCTTCGCCCTCGACGGTCGATAGGGTTTCACCAGCCGGAACCCCGGCTGGAACGGCTCCCACCACGGGCTGTCTGCGGCTTTTCGGACCGCCTCCAGTTCCGGCCACGCCTGGATCACGATGATGGCATCACCCTGGAAAATCCGCAGCTTCCCGTCGGAAAAACGGAAGCCGGGTTCGTCGGGCGGCGTGAAGGGTCGGGGCATGGCGAGCGGGCGGGAAACCGTCAAAAAAGCCGGGCCGCCGATCCGCGCAACGCAGGTTTTTCGATTTCGAACGCAAGTCCATCGATCCCCTCGATGGCGCGCCGATCAACATGGGCGCCGGCACAACCTCCGAGAATTCAGCTGGCAGGTGGTCGAACTCCTCCCCGCTATTGCGCGGGAGGTACTTTCTTCTCCAGCGCCTCGATCAAGGCATCCGCCGCATCGACAACGTGTTCCGCCTTGTCACGAAGCGAACAATTCTGGCTGAGATTGGCCACCGCTGCCTGGTAGAGATGGACGGCGAAGTATTCGCGCTTGGTCAGTTCGAGCATCGGCTTCTGGCCGGTTGGAGAAACGGGAGGCGGTGGCGGCGTAGCTGGGTTCTGCGGACGGTCCATGGCTGGGGAACGTAATCGCACCTTTTCCGGCTTGTCGATGCCGGAAAGCATTGGCCAGACCTCGCCTCCGCGTTCTTCCCCTCGGGCGGGCGAGCGCTCCCCGGGATGTGCTTCTGGCTGATCGGTTCGGGAATCTCAGAAGGAAACTGTTTTCCTCAGGGCGGCGGTATCTGCGGAGCCACCTCGACCTTGCCGGAGAGAATGGGAGAAGTCCGCGCCGTGGTGGTTCCAGGTTCGGCCAGCTGCGGCAGTTGGAAGGCCCCTTCGGCCCGATCGAGCCGCGGCACCCAGATGCCAACAAATCGCGTCGTCCGCACCAGGTCGCGGCCCGGATTTTCGGGATTGTCGTCGATGAGGCGGAACAGGCCGGTGAGCATCCCGGTGTTGCGGTTCAGCCCAACGATCACCCTCGCAGGATTGGGATCGGTTACGCTCACCCGGTTGCGCGCATCCAGCGTGGCGAAGACATCGGGATTGGTCGCGCTGTCGGTGATGCCGCCCTCGGTGAACAGAACGGACAGGTTGTCGGGGATCTCGTCGATCCCGAGCACGTCGAGCAGGTTCTCCCCACGACCGGGTCGATCCCAGCGTCCGCCGGTCAGGATCAATCCGACGGGTCCTCGCGGATCGTCGCCGAATCCGTCGGCGTAGGAACGTTCCCGCGACGGTTGCGGCGGGAATTTCACCCAGTCGCCCACGCCATCGAGTTGATCGCTGTCATTGATGTCGGCCTCGAACAGCACGGAGCCGGTTCGCCGGTAGAGCAGTTGCCAGTGATTCACCCCGCCCTGCGGCCCGAGGTGCCCCGCCCCACGAACCCGGGTGCCGTCGGCCAGCTGGCTGATCCAGAGCGCGCGGCCGGTCGGGGAAACGATGACGCGAGCGTAGCCGGTTCCCTGGGGAATGGTCTCGTCGCCGATCCACGGGCTGCCGCTGGGAGGAGCGCCCAGCGTGAGGTGGGTGTTGAAGACGCCGCTCCACTTGTCGGGAACCCGGTTGCGACGGTTCCAGGTGTGCTGCCAACCGACCACGTTGGCGAAGTCCATGGTGCCCTCGATCTGGTACCATCCCGCCACCTGGCTGTCGTCGGTCAGGACGGTCTGGAAATTCAACGGGTCCATTCCGCGCCGGTTGACGGTCACCTCGATGGAGGGATCTCCCACGGCGGGGACGGTCACGCGGCCACGCCATGGGTAGCGTTTTCCACCCATGCGGACGAAGCCGCTGCAGGCGCCGCTGCGGCTCACGCGATACTGGGTCATGCCGCCCAGTTCCTCATTCAGATTCATCTCGCGGGCGACGTTTCCGCTGAAGGTGCCGGTGGCAGTGTCGGGAAGCGGCGAGATGGGGAACGGAATTCGAGCAGTGGAGCGACTGCCATCGGACTCGCGAATGATGACCCGCATTTGGAAGGTGCGCGGAATTCGGGGCGCGCCCACGAGAGAATTGGTGTCCCGATCCCAACGCAGCCCGCGCGGCGCTCCACGAACCGCGAGCACTTCGCCGAAGGCATCCAGTGAGAGATCGACCTCCTGCCCGACGCGAATCTGCGTGCCAGCGGCGGGATCGTCGTTGTCACGATTCACCACATCGACCTCCTCGCTGAGTCCGGCGTAGTCGGCATCGCGACTGACCGCATTCAGCATCAAGCTGTAGGCGCGATCTCCGTCATCGACCCAGTCATCGACACCGGTGACGCGGAGAACCTGCGGCTGATTCCAGTTGTCGGATGTGAACACAAACTTCGTCGCCGAGACCCGTCCTTCCGCTTCATTCCATCCCGACACCTTGACGGTGACAGGCCGAATCGGTTCGGTCGTCAGCGAGAGGAAAATATCCGCGGCACCGCCTGCTTCGGTGGTGTTGAACAACGGGCCGCCGATCACGTTCAGGGCAGGACCTCCATTGCTGTCGTCGTCGAGAATCTCGATCGGGGTTTCCGTGGATCCTCCGAGATCGGTGCTCATGAAATCGACCGCCAACGTGAACTGGCGCGGATTCCGCAACAGATCATCGTTCAACGTTTCGATGGTAACCACCTTGGGTTCAAAATCGTTGGCCTCCCACTCGAGGTCACCCTCGGTGGGTGCAAAGTCCGTATTGCCTCGCGCGTCACCGTCTTCGGTGCGGTAGAAGGCGGACACGACACCGGGAAACTGCGGGCGTTCCACCGTGACCTCGATCGACTGGCCTTCCACAACCTGGAGACCATTGCTCTCCGGCGTGAGGAAATCCGGAACGTCCGAAGTGTAGATGGCCCCATTCCATCCGGTCGCGATCAACCTGCCGTCGAGCCCCACTTCGAGTCCATTGAAATCCGTGCCCACGAGATTCAGCTGGATCGACACCTCGCGCCAGGTTTCGCCATCGTCTCCGCTGACCATCGCGTAGCTGCGGCGTTGGCCCCGATCATTGTCGCGGGAGTTGACGGCGACCCAGCGATCGCCTGCCCAGACGAGACCATTGATATGCCAGTCGCGGAACGGACCGTCGCCGCGCATTTCCAGCCCCTGGTTTACCAGCACCCTCCAGGTCTTCCCATCGTCGTCACTGCAAATGATCTCATCCTCGTTGCTCAACATCATGATGCGGCCGGAGGCCCCCTGCCGGATCTTGCTAATTGAAACCACCGTACTCCCCGGTTGGTTCGAAATTTCATCAAGACCCGGCAAACTCTGCAGCACCGTACTCTGGGTCCAGGTGTCCCCGTTGTCCTCGCTGCGGTAG
>JAUIGT010000565.1 GCA_030432615.1 Verrucomicrobiia bacterium | reverse complement strand
CTTCACCGAGATGGCGCCACCGACCGGGATGGTGGCGGCGGCCGCTCCGGCGGGACAGGCGTCGGGCATGACGGCCCCGGCTTCGATCACCGGCGTGCGCAGGAGCTGGCGCATGAAGCGGCGGACGCCCTCGATGTTCTGCTCGTCGGCCTCGCAGGTGGCCTCGATCGCCTCGCCGAAGGGGATCGGTTCCTCGCGCGGCGTCAGCTTGGGATCGGGCCGCTCGAAATCGCGGTCCAGCAGCTTGAGAAGGTAGGCGGGATCGGAAATGCCGCGTTCCTCGTAGGCACGCGCCGCCGCCAGCAGTTCCGGAAACTGCGGTCCCGGCGGCCAGCCCGCCTCGATGAGATCATTGCCGGTGATCGGTGGCATGGGAGAAAAAAACGTGGACCGGGAAGATGCCACAGGAGGGGAGCGATGACGAATATTGATGTGCCGGATATCACGGTTCCTGTCGTCCCAGGCGGGTGACGGGAGGAACTCGCATGCTGGATCGAGGGGTGATGATTTTCGCGAAGTTCGACCGAAACTGTCTCGCGCTCTTTCGGACGGTGCGAGGGGGGCGAGCCGAGCCTGGGGATTGGGGAAAACCTTCCTCGCTCGGGAGATCCCTCGGCTGCGCTCGGGATGACAAGGAAGTGAGCGAGCTTGAGAACGAGAGGGGGGCAATACTATTCACTTCCGTCTGATCACTCATCACGGCCCCACCCTCACACCTCGAACACCCGTCCCTCCCCACACGCCCATTGTCGCGCCTCGGTGCCTTCCACCTTCGGTTTCCATCCCGCGCCGCCGGACCAGGGGGAAAAGGCGGGCAGCACCCAGCGCGCGAAATTTTCCCCCGGTCGCTGCTCCTGCACCAGGCTGGGAATCCGCAGCGACAGGCCGGCGCCGTCGTTGAGGGAAAAGCGTGGGTGCAGGTGGCCGGACACGGAGACGCGGGTGCCTTCCGGAACCTGGGGCTCGGGTGATTCGTGCCCGTGATGAAAAAAGAAGGCGCCGTCCGGCGTCAGGAACCCGGGCACGAAATTCCACGCCTTCCGGATCGATCCCCGATCGTGGTTGCCCGCCACCAGCACGAGATTCGCGCAGCGGTCGCGGAGGGAACGCAGCCAGGCGTTGGCCTCGTCGCCCGCCCAGCCGCTGTCGACGATGTCGCCCGCCAGGATGATCGTTTCCGGCGCGTGATCGTCGATCAGGGCGTGGAACTGCGCCTCGATCCGGCGCATGCCCCAAAGCGGGAACAGGCCGCCCTCGGCGCGGCGGGTCACCTCGTAGCCGAAGTGCACGTCCGCCGCCGCCAGCCAGCCCGCCTCGCGGTGAACCAGCGCGCGCCGGCTGTCCAGCCAGACGCCCGGCGCCACCTCGGCGAGGTCCGCTTTGCCGGCACCGGTTGATTTTTCGTCGGCATCGATCATTCTAAGCGCTCCCCATGGCGGCCCCACCACGAGGCGCGGCCCGCCGTTCTTGCTTTCCGCATTTTTCCATCCATCCCTCGATTCCTCCCATGTCCGACGACGCGCCGCAACCCGAAGAAGAACAGGATCTCAGCTCCCTGCTCCAGTTCCGTCGCCAGAAACTGGAGAAGCTCCGCGAACTCGGCGTGAATCCCTTCGGCGGAAAATTCGAGACCACCCACGCCCCGGGCGCGCTCCGGGAGAACTTCGCCGAGGAACTCCCGGTCAAGGTCGCCGGCCGCATCACCGCGCTGCGCGACATGGGGAACACCAATTTCATCGACCTCAGCGATCTCCACGGCCGCATCCAGGTCTTCGTGAACAAGAAGCAGCTCGGTCCCGAGGCCTGGGAGATCTTCAAGCAACTCGACATCGGCGACTGGCTCGGCGTCGAGGGCGAGACCTTCGTGACCCGCACCGGCGAGCCCTCCGTGAAGGCCCAGCAGATCACGGTGCTGTCGAAAAGCCTCCGCCCCATGCCCGACAAGTGGCACGGGCTCCAGGATCCCCAGATCAAGTACCGCCAGCGCTACCTCGACCTCATCGCCAACGAGCGCAGCCGCGAGCTGTTCCGGCTCCGCAGCGCCATGATCGCCGAGATCCGCCGCTTCCTCGGCGAGCGCGAGTTCCTCGAGGTCGAAACCCCCATGCTGCAGGATGTCCCCGGTGGCGCCGCCGCCCGTCCTTTCGAGACGCGGCACAACGCGCTGGGCATGGACATGTACCTGCGCATCGCGCCCGAGCTTTACCTGAAGCGCCTGCTGGTCGGCGGATTCCCCAAGGTCTTCGAGCTGAACCGGAACTTCCGCAACGAGGGCATCAGCCGCCGCCACAACCCCGAGTTCACCATGCTCGAGGCCTACTGGGCCTATGCCGACTTCGAGCAGATGGCCAACCTGGTGGAGGAAATGGTCTGCCACCTCGCCGAAAAATACTGCGGCGGCACCACCATCGAGCACCAGAACGACGAGGGCGAAGTCACCCGGACCATCAACCTCGCCCGCCCCTGGAAACGCGCCCCGTATCACGATCTCATCAAGGGCGTCGCCGGCGACGACTGGTTCGACCTCACCCCCGAGCAGCGGCGCGCCAAGTGCGACGGCGAACTGGGCGTGGAGATTTCCGACGACATGGAGGACTACGAGGTCACCCAGCAGGTCTTCGAGAAGCTGGTGGAGGAAAAATCCATCGATCCGCTCTTCGTGACCCGCGTGCCCAAGGAACTCGTGCCCCTGGCCAAGCAGAATCCCGAGGACGACTCCATCGTCGATGTCTACGAGCTGGTCATCAACGGCGTCGAGATCTCGCCCGGGTACTCCGAGCTGAACGATCCCGACATCCAGCGCGAACGTCTCGAGCACCAGGCCGGCGAAGAGACCCAGAAGGTGGACGAGGATTTCCTCCTCGCCCTCGAGTACGGCATGCCCCCCGCCGGCGGCATCGGCGTCGGCATCGACCGCCTTATCATGATGCTCACCGGCGCCGAGTCTATCCGCGACGTGGTCTTGTTTCCGCAGCTCAAGCGGCGGGAAGGCTGAGCGGAACGCGAAGGCGAAGAACAAAGTGCCGGAGGCACGGCAAGACGGTAGCGCGGGGTGCAGCGCAGCGGAAGCCCGGGGACCCACGCCCGGCCCCATCCGGGAGCCCCGGAGGAGCGTCGAGAGGGGACGGCGGAGACCTTTGAGTTTCGAACGCCGAACGCCGAACGCCGAACGCGGGAATAGTGCCGGAGGCACGACAAGACGGTAGCGCGGGGTGAAGCGCAGCGGAACCCCGGGGACCCGCGCCCGGCCTCATCCGGGAGCCCCGGAGGGGCGTCGAGAGGGGACCGCGGAGACCTTTGAGTTTCGACCGCCGACCGCCGACCGCCGACCGCCGACCGCTGAACGAGTGAAAAGTGCCGGAGGCACGGCAAGACGGTAGCGCGGGGTGAAGCGCAGCGGAACCCCGGGACCAGCGCCCGGCCTCATCCAGGAGCCCCGGAGGGGCGTCCAGAGGGGACCGCACCTCGCACCGCGGCCGCTTTCCCTTTATCCTTGCGCTCCCATTATCAGCTTACCACCATGGGAACGCCATGCCGTCCACCCACACCTCCCTCCACTACCACCTCGTCTTCAGCACCAAGCACCGGGAACCGTGGTTCGCACCCTCCTGTCGGCCGCGCCTGCACGCCTACCTCGGCGGGATCGTGAAAGGGCAGGACGGTCACCCGCATGCCGTCGGCGGAACCGGGGACCACGTGCACCTGCTCGTCGGGGTCCCACCCACCCACCGACTGTCCGATCTCCTGCGCGAGGTGAAGGCGGAGTCGTCGGCCTGGATCAAGACCGAGTTCGAACTGCCGGGGTTCGCGTGGCAGGAAGGCTACGGCGCCTTCACACTGGGAGCGCCCGACCTGGATGCGGCGTCGCGGTATGTGCTCGACCAGGAAAATCATCACCGAAACCGGTCGTTCCAGGAGGAATACGTGGCCATGTTGG
>JAUIGT010000033.1 GCA_030432615.1 Verrucomicrobiia bacterium | reverse complement strand
GGGATTCAGCCTTCGGCGTTTCTCGGAGATTCGGGTCGGTTCTCCCCGGCTGCTTCGTTGCTCGTCGGTTGCGATGCCCGCATCGCGTCCTCCTCGTGCCTCGCCCCGAGAAAAACCGCCTCCGAAAATCGTCAGGTTTTTTCTCGGAAATGGTATGACCACCGGCCCGGACCGTCACGTCCGACGCCCGTTCTTTCACTCGCGATCGAACTTGATCAGCCCCTGCCTGCCGGCGGGAATGAGGACCTGTTTATCGCCGATGAAGGCGAGGTCGGGATTTCCGCTGATCCGTAACTGGCGCACCAGCTTCGGTCGTTCGAGATCGGTGATGTCCACCAGGGTGACCTCGCCGTTGATGCGATCGCAGGCGACGAGGAGGTCGCCTCGCACCGTCGGTTTTCCGTAGAAGGCCGGGCCGTCGAAAATCCGATGCACCGGCGCCTCGAAGTCGTCGTAGTCGCCCTCCCGTTTCGGTCGGTAGACGGAGTAACCGCCGTCGCGCGTAACCAACGCGTACTCGCCGCAGGCCGCGTAGCCGCCTCGTCTCATGTCCGGCAACAGATGGAGCGGATCGGGTAGTTCTACGGGGGTGTTCCCGCTGAGATCGGTCAGGAAGGTGCGGCCGGCGCACCAGGTTCCGCCGATCACCCGCCCGTCGATGAAGCCGTTGCCGAGTTGCCGGTAGTAGACCAATCCGCCCCAGCCGCGCACTTCTTCCACTCGCTTGATCTTTTCCCAGTCGGAGACGTTGAGGATCTCGTAACCGCTCCCGCCGGCATGAACGACGGCGAAACGGCCGTCCGGCGCGACCTGCACCTGCCGGATTGCGTGGGTCGTCTGGTAGGCACTCACCCGCTCGAGCGACGCTCCGTCGATCACGTAACAGACGAGCCCTTCCTGGCCCTGGGCGACGACCAGCCGGTCGCCCGAAACCTGGACGTCCATGGCAAAGCCGTCGGTAGGGATGGTTTCCAGGAGCGCGAGGTCTTCGTCGAGAACGTGGATCCCGTCCGATCCACAGGCGGTGTAGACCTTTCCTTCGTGCTCGACCGCCGCGTAGACCTGCCCGCCGGGCCGGTAGGTCGCGAGGTTTTCCAGTCCGACCGATTCCAGCGCGCCGACGTCGTGAAAGTCGCCACTTTCCTCCAGCCTTCCCGCGTCCTTTTCTCCGTGCGAGACCGCTTTGACCAAGTCGTCATTCTGAAAAAGATGCAGGTCGGTAAACAGGCCGGTGAAATACAGGGTGCCATCGACGGTCTCGAGCCCGCAGACCGGGCTGTAGCAGACTTCTTTCGGATCGAAGGGAATGGCCACGGGCCGGGTGCCGGACTTGTCGTCGGTCTTGAGTTGGCGGAAGCCTTTCTCGCCCGGGTAGCGGGGAACCCGAATCTGGGCAAGTTCCTTCGGTTGCCGCGGATCGGATACGTCGAGGATGAAGACGCCGTTGTGGGTGTGGTAGAGGTAGGCGTACGGGAAGGCGAGCTTCACCCGCCAGGTGTCCGGCCAGCCGTAGTAGTAGCGCCAGGCGAAGCGGACGCGGGACAGCTGTTTTGGTCGGGTCGGATCGGAAACATCCCAGAGGTCCATCCCGTTTCCGTTGCCGTAACGGGGATCATCGAGGGAATGTTCAGCGCCCGGCTGGTGGTGCCCGTAACCGGCGTAGAGGATGCCGTTCTCCACGCAGAGTCCGTCGCCGCGGCCGCCGAGTTCGACTTCGGCAACCTGCTTCGGATCGGCGGGATTGCGGACATCGCAGATGGCGACGCGGCATTCCTCCCAGGCACCGGCGTAGAGGTAGCCGTCGGAGACCACGCAGGACTGGGCTTCGCCGACGCGGACGACGGACACGTGGCGCAGGTTCGCGGGATCGGAAATGTCGAGGATTTCCACGCCGAACCAGCGCAGGGCCACGAAGGCGTGGTCACCGCTCAACGCGATCCCGGTGGCGAACTCGATGGAGTCGTAGTGCGACAACAGCTTCGGCGACGTCCGGTCCGAGACATCGATCACGAAGAGCCCGTCCTCCCGGGCGGTGACGTAGGCGACGTCGTCGCGGACCACGACTTGCCGGAGATTCCCGACGCCTTCCAGTTTTCCCACCACCTCCGGATGAGCCGGGTCCTCGATCGAGAGAATCACGAGGTTCCGCTCCTGGAGCATGAAGAGGTGTTCCCCGTCACGAACCACATCCATCCCCGGCCCGATCCCGGCGTCGGAGGTCGGGTGACGTTCGTTTTCGAACTGGACCGTGACCGTGTGGGGAGGCTCTTCCGCCATGGCGACGGAAGCGAACAGCAGAGCGAGAAAAATCGGGACTCTCATGTAGTCGGGGAAAGGAAGCTGGGAATGGGGGTAGTGACCGGAAGCGAAATGGCGAAGACCTCGGTCGCTTACGATTCCCCCTCGCTCAATCGCTCTTCCCCGACGGGTCGCTGCTTCCAGCCGATCGGGATGGTGGGCGAATGCCGATGGCGATCCTTGCGGACATCCTTCGGGCGGGGGTGAAAATAGTTCACCAGCTCGACCAGTTGTTTTACCGCCTCCTCGTAGGCGGACCGCCCCTTCTCCACCGAGGCCAATTCCGGTTCCCCGAGGACCCCGGTGTCGGAATAGCTGCTCGTCCACGACACCACCGTGCCGGGTCCCTGTTGGAAGAGATCGACGAAGTTGAACGGGCTGTCTTCGCGGTTGAAGGAAATGTCGCCGTTCTTGATCAGGTCCTTCCGGACGTTGTCCTCGTCGAGATAGAGGTAGAGCGAGGTTTCCAGTTCGCAGGCGTGGGCACACCCTCCCGGGAACTTGCTCTCCCGCCAGTTGGGAAGGAAATCCTTGTCGACGGTGAGCAGCTGCCACCAACCCGTCAGGATGCACTCCGCGTCGGTCTCGAGGTTCGTACGCCGCGCCACCAAGTCGAGGTTCGGCATGTTGGAACCGTGCCCGTTGAGGAGGATGATCTTCTTGAAGCCATGGTAGGCCAGCGAGCGGGTGATATCGAGCACGTGGTGCATGAAGTGCTCGAAGTCGTTGTTGATGGTCCCGGGAAAATCCATGACGTGCCCGGTGTAGCCGTAGGCGACGATGGGGAGGACGAGGATTTTCCCGGGCAGCGCCTTCCCCGCTCCGTAAGCGATGCCGTTCGGACACACGAGATCCACATCGAGAGGGAGATGGGGACCGTGTTGTTCCACCGCCCCGCAGGGGACGATGCACACCTTCCCGAGATCGACGGCGTCGTTGATCTCGGGCCAGGTCAGTTTCTCGTAGCGATACTCGGTCTCAGCTCGGCTTTTCATGGGATTGCGGGAGTGGTGGCTTCGGGGGTTCGGTTCCATTCCTGCCCGCCTACCAGAAGAAGGCGAAGAGCAGGAGGGTGGTGACGGTGACGAGGAAAGTGGCGATCAAGCCGGGACGGAGCAGGACGGGAACGGTTGCCGGAAACGGATGCTCGGGCAGCGGAGCGAGTTCCTCGCGGGTCCGTTCCAGCCAACCCGATTCCGCCTCGACGAAGGCGGCCTCCTTTTCCTCCAGACGGTAACTCCCCCAGATCAGCGTGGCCACGACCGCACCGATCCCGGTGAAGACCATCGACCAGGGAAGCGCGACCCAGCGGTTGGTGAACCAGGACTCCAGCCAGGCGACGTCCGCGATTTCCCGGTCCCACAGGGCGACGACTCCGTAGAGGGCTCCGCTCAGGATGCCGACGATCCCGGCCCGGGGATGACACTTCGTGAAGACCCCGAGAAGATAGAGCGTGAACAACGGGGTCACGAAAACGGGGATCAGGGTCAGGAAGGCCTTGAGCATGGTGTCCTTTTCCCGGATGAAGGGAATGTAGGCGAAGCCGAGACCCAGGATCACGATCGTGGCCCAACGGGTGACACGAACGTAGTGGGCATCCTCCCGGTTCCGGACCAGCAACCGGGCGTAGACATCCCGGGTGAAGACGGCCGAGAGCGAGGATCCCATCGAGTCGAAGGTGCTGATCGCGGCGGCCACGATCCCAGCCACGACCAGTCCCTTGAGGCCGGGCCCGAGGTAGAGGTCCGCCAGGTGGGGATAGAGCGCGTCGGGAGGATCGAAGTCGGGAAAAAGGGAACGCCCCATGATGCCGATGGAGGCGCAGCCGACCATGATGGGAATGCTGATGGTGACCCCGAAAAGCGCTGCCATCTTCATGTCCCACAGCGTCCGGGTGCCGAGCAGGCGCATCATCTGGGTGTGGTTCACCGTCCAATAGCCCCCGCCGATGATGATCCAGCCGGTGAGGATGAGCCACGGGGAGGTGGTCCCGTCATCTCCTCCGTATCCCCTCATCCGGAGAATGTCCGAGACGGGTCTGCCATTCTCCTGGTCTCCGGCTGCGGCCAGGTTCTCGACCACCCCGCTCCAGCCTCCGCTCGCTCTCCACACCGCCAGGAAGATCACCGCCATGCCGAGAAACATGACCACCCCCTGGATCGCATCGGTGAAGACGACCGTCTTCAGTCCTCCCCACGATGTGTAGATCGCCGCGAGAATGACGAGACCGACGATGAAGCTCCAGGACGTGACCGGCTCGAGGGCGAGGAACTTCGTGAAGAGGAGGTAAACCGACCAGATCATGAGCCCGAGCATGCTGGTGCGATACTGGATCTGGATGAAGGCGCTCAGCACCCGGATCGAGATCCCGAAGCGTGCCTCGAGGTACTCCGCGTTGGTGAAATGCCCGGCCCGCGACATTGCGGGGGCGAGAAAGAAGGCGGCCAGGATCCCACCCGCGAACGCTCCCAGGGTGTGGACGGCGATGATGTGGAAGCCCTCCCGGAACGAGGTGCCCGTGAGGGAAACGATGTCCGCGTTGTCGATGTTCGTCGCGAACATGGAAAGACCCACGGTCCACCAGAGCAGGGAACGCTTCCCGAGAAACCAGTCCTGTGATGTCGTCGTCCCGCGTGCGAGAACGAAGCCGAAGAGGACGATCCCCCCGTTCAGGAGCAGGACGAGAATCCAGTCGAGAAATGTCATGATCTCGGGATCCCTGCGGGTTCGTCAAAGACTGGAAGGAGTCAGATTCAGTCCACCGGTATGTTTCTCGATTCCCTCGGGATTCCATCTCATCCCGAGACCCGGTCCCTCCGGGATCCTGACCAGGCCGTCCTCGTCCATCCGGATCGGCTCGACGAGCAGGTCCTCGATGTAGGGAGCCGGAGTGATGTATTCGACCCAGCGGGCGTTGGGACAGGCCGAGACGAGCTGCAGGTCCGCGGCGAGACCCACTGCCGTGTTCCACCCGTGGGGAACGAAGCGGATCGAATGGTCGTCGGCATATTGCGCGATGCGAAACTCCTCGCTGAGTCCTCCCACCTTGGTGACGTCGGGCTGGATGTAATCGACGGCCCGTTTCTCGATCCAGGGAAGGAAAGCCTGTCGCCTCGTCAGCACCTCGCAACCGGAGATGGGCACCGGCGAGTGCTCCGTGAGCTTGATGTAACCGTCGATATCGTCCGGGCGGAGCGGTTCCTCGAACCAGGCGACCTCGTAGTCCGCCAGCATGCGGGCCGTCTCCACCGCCCACTTGAAACCATGGGGCCAGAAGGCATCGGACCCGCCGGCATCGACCATGAGCTCCCGGTCGGGACCGAGGGTCTCGCGAGCCCTCCTCACGATCGCCTCGTCCGTTTTCCGATCCCGGCGCCCGAACGGCCCCCAGCCGATCTTGAACGCCTGGAAGCCGCGGCTCATCCCCTCTTCCAGCGAAGCCTGGAGGATGTCGGGCTCGTCCATGAGGAGCGAGCCGTAGGGCTTGATCGAATCGCGAAAACGCCCGCCCAGGAGCCTCCCGATGGGCTGCCCGGCGACCTTCCCGAGGATGTCCCAGAGGGCGATGTCGATGGCGGAAATCGCGTGGGTGATGGCCCCTCCCCTTCCCTGCCAGAACGTCTGCTGGTGGCACAACTCGCTCGTGGCCGCAGGATCCAGCGCCGAGGCGCCGATGAGGTGGGGGCGGAGCACATCGATGGCGCCCTCCACCAATCTTGCTGAAGTGAAGGCGCTCCCGAGACCGGTGATTCCCTCGTCGGTAACGACCTCCACGAGGGTATGCAGATTCGTATCCGCTTCGAGGGATTTCTCATCCCAGCCTCCATCGGGAGTCGCTCCCACGAGCGGCAGCAATCGAACATCCTGGACCTTCATGTGTGGCACCATCCAACCGGGCCGGGGTCGGTTTGGCAATGTCATTCCGGGAACGGAATCGAGGGAGGGAAGCCCGATCCCAGTGGACCCACTACTTCGGCAATGCTTCCACGATCACGCGCAGGATCTTTTCTGGACCGACCTCTTCCATGAAGGCGTGGAGGTCGTTGACCGCGACGCCCATCTCGGTCGCCACTTCCCTGGCCCTCGCGTTGAAGGCCCGCACATCCTCGTTGCGGCGCACGACGCGTCCGTAGCCCTTCGACTTCGCCTGGAGTTCCTCGTCGACGACTGTCGTCAGGGCGAAAATCAGCTTCGCGTCCGTCATCTCGTGGAGCCGGGCGAAAATGGCGCGGAGGTTCACCTCGTAGGTGTCCAGCGAGTGACGCGTCTTCCCCGTCTTCTCGTTCAGGTACATGTCGTGCAACCCGATGTTGAGGTGGATGACATCCGGCGATTTGCCCTCGAGCCAGCGTTCGAGATTCTCGAGGAAGAAGGCCGTGTGCCGGCAGTTGTCCTCCGGGGACCAGACCTCCGCCTTGCCCTCGAGCGCCTTCTTCACGGCACCCTGGTAGTTCATCCGGATCGAGTCCCCGAGGAGAACCACCCGCGGGAGGGATGGCGACGGCGACTTTTCCTGCGCCGAAACCGAACCGGAAAGCAGGGCGACGCCGAGCAGGGCAAGGAGGAGTTTCGCCTTCATGGAATTTCCGAAATACGGGTTACCGGCCGAAACGATCGGGACCGAAGTCACAGGAGTTCCCGGATCGGCTTGATTCCCGAATCGACCAGGTAATGGGGGCGCCCGGTACTGTCTTCCACCGTGGCCCGGGTGGGATCGATCCCGAGACAGTGATAGAGGGTCGCGAAGACTTCCTGGAATTTCACGGGACGCTCGGTCGGCTCCCCGCCGTCCGGGCCGGTGGCGCCGATGACTTGGCCCGTTTTCATGCCGCCGCCGGCCATGAGGGCGAAGCTCGCTCTCGGCCAGTGGTCGCGGCTGTCGAGTTTGTTCAGTTTCGGGGTGCGCCCGAATTCCCCCCAGACCACCACGGCGACGTCGCGGTCCAGTCCCCGCTCGTGGAGATCCTGGAGAAGGGCGGCGAGCCCCTTGTCGAGCATGGGAAAGTCCTCCCGGGCCCGCTTGAAATTGAAGAGGCCCGCCGTCCCATGCCAGTCCCACCGACTGAAGTTCAGGCTGACAACCCGGGCCCCCGCCTCGACGAGACGTCGGGCCACGAGGAAATTCCGGATCATCTTGGGAGGACCGTCATAGGTGTAGACCGGATCGTTGACCCCGTAGCGCTCCGCGATCTTCGGGTCCTCCCTCGAAAGATCCAGAGCCTCGGTCAACTTGGCTCCTCCGAGCAGTTCGAGCGCCTTCCGGTGGAAGGTGTCCAGTCCCGACTCCTGGCCGAGGGTGTCGGCAGTGCGCTGGAATTCCTGGAGCGATTGCCGGAGCCGCGCCCGATCCTCGAGGCGATCGAGGCTCATTCCCTTGAGCGTCAGGTTCTCGACCCGGGCGAGCGGATCCTTGTTCACCAGGTTCATCGGGGCGTGGGCGACCCCGAGAAATCCTCCCCCGTAGGGATCCCCCCAGTTTCCGCCCCTCGACGGATACATGAGGGAGAGGTTGGCCGGAACATCGGGGCGCGATCCCTGCAGCTTCGACGACCAGGCCCCGAAGTTGGGCCAGCCTCCCGGGGGAGCGACGCCGCCGTTCTTGCGTCGGCCCGTCATGCACTGATGCGGATCGTGGCGGCCCTCGCTGTCGCAGAGGGAGCGGATGATGGCGAACTTGTCGGCGCAGCGTGCCAGGTTCGGGAAGAGTTCGCAGAACTCCATCCCGGGCACGTTGCTCTTCATCGGCCGGAATTCGCCCCGCACCTCGCGAGGCGCCTCCGGCTTCATGTCGAACATGTCGAGGTGGGGAGGTCCGCCGGGGAGAAAGATGTTGATGACCGCCTTGTTCGAACTGCCGATTCCCTGCGACTGTTCCGCCGCCAGCAACTGGGGAAGGGAAAGCCCGCCCGCAGCCATGCTCCCCACCCTCAGGAAATGTCGGCGCGATACCTCCGTGCGCCGACCCGGTCTGTCGAACAGGTTGATCATGAGGGGAGAGAATATCGAATCCCGAAGTCGAAGGCGAGCCCTCGAGATCACGGGATCGCGCTCCCGCCCGGCTTCATGTGCCCCACGAACAATCCCGCCCACCTTGCGCCGAATCCCTTCTCACCCCCCTCCACAATCCCGTTCCCCCTTGCAGCCAAGCATGGGCGTGGGCCCAGTTTCGCCTCACGGTGTGCTCGGAGATGCCGAGAATCTCGGCGGTTTCGGGAACCGATACCAACCGGCGATATAAATATAGAATGGTAGATAGAATGCCTGAGCCGAATCGATTTCAGCGCGAGGCGTGAACGAAGCGCGATGCGAGTATCGCAACGAGTTCAGAACGAAGCGATGGGAACAGGTAGCGAGCGAGTTCCCCTTCACCAGTCCCCCACACTGCCGTCGGGATGAAAGACACGCTCCACGATCTCCGGCTCCGGGGGATGCTTGCGGATCTCGGCCTCGTCCAGTTCGATCCCCAGCCCCGGACGGAGGTTGGGACGAACGATACGGCCCTTCTTTTCCAGCGTGTAACCCTGATCGACGATGTCGTCGCGCCACGGCACATCGGCGTGAACCGTCTCGCAGATGATGTAGCTCGGCTGGGAAAAGCCGAATTCCAGCGAGGCCGCGGTGCTCACCGGGCCCTGCGGATTGTGCGGGGCGAGCGCGATGCGGTAGGATTCGGCCAGCGCGGCGATGCGGCGCGCCTCGGAGAGACCGCCGCAATGCGTTATGTCCAGTTGGCAGATCTCACAGGCCCGCGCAGCGAACAGGTCCCGGAATGCCGCCGAGTTGGTCACCCGCTCGCCCGTGGCGATGGGGGTGGACACCGCCGCGTTGATCATGGCAAGAC
Source organism: Verrucomicrobiia bacterium (assembly GCA_030432615.1). Lineage (GTDB taxonomy): Bacteria > Verrucomicrobiota > Verrucomicrobiia > Verrucomicrobiales > DEV007 > JAEUHH01. Next base: position 12,833 of record JAUIGT010000033.1, on the reverse strand, counting down.
CGTCGATGCTCTCGGGCCAGCAGGGTTCCTCCAAGAAATAGAGACCATAGGGCTCGAGCGCCTTCGCAAACTGCAATCCCATGGCGGGTGAAGGCCGGGCGTGGCAATCGACCATGATGTCGATCGATTCCCCGACCGCCTCGCGCATCGCCGCGACCGCCGCCTCCGCCGTCCGGATCGGCTGCAGGCCCTCGATCGGCATCGTCGGCGGCACCGCCATCGTCTTGAAGGCTGTATATCCCTCCTCGACCGCCCCGCACGCCAGTTCCGCGAAGCGCTTCGCGTCGTCCGCCGCCGTCCGGTAGAAATCCTCCAGTTTTCCTCCCCCGAGGTGGCAATAGGTTCGCACGTAGTCGCGCACCGGGCCTCCCCAGAGTTGTGAGCAGGGCAGGTTGGCGACCTTGCCGAGGATGTCCCACAGCGCCAGATCGATCCCGGCGATGGCCGTCGCCCGCACCACGCCGTGGCCATGCCAGAAATGCTGCCGGTGCATCATCTGCCAGAGGTGCTCGACCCGCCGCGGATCCTCGCCCACGACCAGTCCCGAGAGATCTTCGATCGCGCCGACCACGCTCCCGGTGTGCCATTCCAACGTGGCCTCGCCCCAGCCCCAAAGCCCCGGCTGGTCGGTGAGGACCTTCACGAAGACCCAGTTCCGCATCCGGGCGTGGCAGACATGCGTCTCGATGGCGGTGATCTTCATGAAAAGAGGGGGCCTCCCGTTCGCGGGATTGCAATGAAACACCGAACCGCTACAACCTGTGCGGGTGACTTTGCAATACAAACACGCGGGATTTTCGGGCTTGGCCGGCGTCGCCCGATCCGACATCACCCCGCCCCCAGGCATCTACGCGCGCAACTGGGGTGCCGCCGACCACGACACCGCCGAGGGAATACACAGGCCTCTCTCCGTAACCGCCATGGCGATTTCCGACGGGCCCGGAGATAAAAACCCGCTCGTCTTCGTCGATGCCGACCTCGGCTGGTGGCGGTCGCTCCCGCTGGCGAACGACTTTCGCCGACGCCTGCTCGACCGGCTCGGCCTGGAGGAGGCCCGTTTCGTCCTCGCACTGACCCACACCCACTCGGCACCGCCCCTGACCGAACAGATCGAGCCAGATTGGGAAGGCGGAAAACTGCTCCCTCCCTACCTCGATCGCGTCTTCGAGGCGACCGCTGATGCCGTCACTCGGGCGCGCGAAGCGTTGCGCCCCGCCTTCCTGGAATGGCGGACCGGTCGCTGCGCCCTAGCCACGACCCGCGACCTGCGCGATCCGGAGGATCCCTCGCGGATCGTATGCGGATTCGATCCCGAGGCCCCTGCGGACGACACCCTCCTTGTCGGACGCGTCTGCGAGTCCGAATCCCGCTCGCCCATCGCGGTGCTGGTGAACTACGCCTGTCATCCCACCACCCTGGCGTGGGACAACCGGCTCATCTCGCCCGACTACCTCGGCGCGATGCGCGAAACCATCGAACGGAACTGGGTCGGATGCCTCACCCTGTTTGCCCAGGGCGCATCGGGCGATCTGTCCCCGCGCTTCCAATACACCCACGATCCCGACGTTGCCGACGCCCATGGGCGGGAACTCGGCCACGCCGTGCTCGCGACCCTCGCCGGAATGGAACCGCCCGGGACCCACCTCGCCTATGACGGCGTTCGGGAGTCCGGCGCACCGCTGGCCACCTGGCGCAGGGAACCCTACACGCCGAGCCGCAAGTTGGAAGCCGTTCGAATCGACGTGAATCTTCCCCTGAAACCTTGGCCCACCTCCACCGAACTGGAACGCGAACTCCACGCCGCCACCGATCGCGTCACCCGGGAACGGCTCCGCCGCAAGCTGGCCATCCGCCGCGGACTCGGAGATGGCGACACCTTTGCCTTTCCCACCTGGATCTGGAAGATCGGCGACGCCGTGCTGGTCGCCAACATGGCGGAATCCTACTCGGTCATGCAGCGGAACCTCCGTGCCGCCTTTCCCGATCGGCCGATCATCTACCTCAACCTCGCCAATGGTTCGATCGGCTACCTGCCGCCGGTGGCACTCTATGACGAGAACGTCTACCAGGTATGGCAGACCCCCTTCGATCAAGGCAGCCTGGAGCGGCTGGAAACCGCCATTGCCGACAACCTGCGCGCCTCGGCATGAGGGAGCGTCCCACCACGGTCCGCTTCTCCGTACTGTCCTGGCTCACGGCCGCGGCGGTATTGGCTTACCTGTGCCGTTCGGCCATCGGGGTGGCGGAGAGCACCATCCGCGGCGAGTTCCGGCTCACCGAGTCGCAGTCCGGCTGGTTCATGGGCGCGTTTTTCTGGACCTACGCGATTTTCCAGGTGCCCGGCGGATGGCTCGCCCATCGTCGCGGCACGCGGGTGGCGATGACGCTCTTCGTCCTCCTGGGGTCCGCCGCCACCCTCGCGCTCGGTGTAGCCCCTGCCTTCTGGCTGCTCATCGCGGCCCAGTTTTCCATGGGCATCGCGCAAGCCGGCCTGTTCCCGGCTTCCTGCCTGTCGATCTCTCACTGGATTCCTCTCGCCCGGCGGTCCTTTGCCTGCGGCATCCTGACCACCGGCATGCAGGTCGGGGCCATCGCCGCCGCGCTCCTCACCGGAGTGCTGATTGGGCAGATCGGATGGCGCTGGGTCTTCGTCTGCTTCGCGTTGCCTGGTTTCCTCTGGACACTGCGTTTCTGGTGGAAGTTCCGGGACGATCCCCGCGCCGATCCCACCGTCAACGCCGCCGAACTCGACCTCATCGAAACCGACCGTCTAGAGCCCGTCACCAGTTCTGCCGAGGAGGCCCGCGAACCGACTCCCTGGCTGGCTATGGCGGGCAATCCCGCCGTCTGGTTCCTGTGCTGCCAGCAGGTCTGCCGAGCGGCGGGCTACATGTTTTTCGCGAGTTGGTTTCCCACATTCCTCCAGGAGACGAGGGGCATCTCGGTGAAGGACTCCGGCTACCTCCAAGCGCTCGTCTTCAGCGGCACCCTGGCCGGTTGTCTGCTCGGCGGCTGGCTCACCGACCTGATCTGGAGCCGCACCCGCAGCCTTCGCCTCAGCCGGAGTGGGGTCGGTGCCGCCTTCCTCGGCGCCTGCGGAATGCTGATTCTGGGAGCCTGGTTCGTGCAGAGCGTCAGCATCGCGGTGGCGCTCCTGACGCTCGGCTCCCTCTTCGCGGCGCTGGCTGGACCGTGCGCCTTCTCCGCCTGCATCGACATCGGTGGACGCCACACGCCGCAAGTCTTCGGCGTGATGAACATGTCCGGCAACTTCGCCGTGGCGGCGAGTCCCCCCCTGGTGGGTTTGCTCTTCGAACGCACGGAAAACTGGAACCTCGTCCTGCTGATCTTCGCAGCCGTCTATCTCGCCGGCGCCGTCGGCTGGGCACTGGTTGATCCGGGAAAGAAACTGACTTGCCCACGGGAATCCTAGGCGGGGTTCGCGGCGTTTTCCTTACTGCAGTCCCGGCATCTCGATCCCGATCGTGAACTCGGTCGAATCGAAGCGCGACAACAGCTTTGCCGCCGCCCGATCCAAGGCACTCGTAGCAAGAACGACGCCCCTCCGAAGACTACCCACCCACTCCAATCCCGCGGGCCATGGCGAAGCGAAAAAACGGCCGGCTACTGCGCGGAATAGCCGCCGTCCACCGCCCAGACCGCGCCGTTCACGAAGGAGGCCTCCTCGGAGGCGAGAAAAGCGATCACGTTGGCCACTTCCTCCGCCGTTCCCAGTCGCCCGGCGGGGTGGAGTCCCTCGAGCGTCTCCAGAACCTCGGGATCGCGGGTGACGTTCGCCGTGAGCGCGGTGTGGACGAAGCCGGGCGCCACCGCGTTGACGCGAATGCCTTCGGCGGCGAAGCGCACGCCCATGTCGCGGGTCAGCTGGGCGACCGCGCCCTTGCTGCTCGGGTAGGGATTGAATCCGTCGGAAAAGGGCAGCGCGGTGGGGTAGCCGGTGAACCCCATCACCGAGCCGACATTGACGATAACCCCTCCGCCACCCGCTTCGCGCATGGCCTCGACCGCCGCGTGGGCCATGAGCATCGAACCTTTCACATTCACTTCCATGACCTTGTCCCAGCGCTCTTCGAGACTCGCGTCCTCACCGACGTTGCGGGCGGTGATGCCGGCCGAGTTCACCAGGATGTCGAGTTTCTGCCACTGCTCGACCGCCGCGGCGACGACGGCTGCTACCTGGTCTCTCCGGCTGACGTCTCCGGGGCGCGTCGCGATGGACGGGAATTCCCGAGCCAGTTCCGCCAAGGCCGTCTCATCGATGTCCGTCGCCAAGACCCGCGCGCCCTCCTCGAGGAACTTCCGAACCGTGGCGGTCCCGATTCCCGATCCCGCGCCGGTGACGATGGCGGTTTTTCCCTGCAGTCGCATGACACCAGCTATAGCGCGATGCAACGCTTTCGCGACTCCTCAATCGTGGGACGTCGCCTCGAGCAGCGATCGCCGCCCACACCCCGCCTTGACGGCGAAACGAGTTCGTGGTCGCGTACCTGTCCGATGTCCCTGCTCCGCTTTTTCTTTCCCGTGCCGATTCGCGTCGAACGTTTTTCCAACAGCGAAGGCCCGGAGCACGCGGGGCGTCGCCGGATTCCTTCACACCTGGGACTGCTCGCCGTCCTGCTGGTTTGCGGGGTATGGTTCCCGCTCGAAGCGGATGACGAACGACCTGAGATCCGGGTCGATTTCTTCGTCGCCGTGGACTGCCCCATCGCCAATTCCTACGCGCCGGAGATCAATCGGCTTCACGAAGTGTTCAGTCACCGGGGAGTCCGCTTTCGGCTCGTCTATCCGGAAGCGACGCTGAAGGACAGAGAGGTGAAACGTCACCGGAAAGAATACGCTCTCCGACCGGAAGGCGTGATCGACCGCGACCATTCCCTGGTCGAGCGGGCCGGGGCGACGATCACGCCCGAGGTGGCCGTATTCGATCCGAAGGGCGAACTCCGTTACCGGGGAAAGATCGACAATCTCTACTCCGCTTACGGGGACAAGCGTCGCGTCGCCACGGAAAAATATCTCGAAGACACGCTCCGGCGGCTGCTTGCCGGAGAGGATGTCGCATTTCGGGAAGTGGAGGCGATCGGGTGTGTGATCGAACCACTCGCGAAGTCGAACTGATCCGGGATTGCCACTCGCGCTTCGATCTGTCACTCTCGGGCCGCTCTCCACCCATGCATCATTGGCCGCATTTTTTCGCACGTTCCCGCTGGATTTTAGCTCTTATCTGGTTGGGGATGATTCTGGGCTCGGCGCGACTGCTTCCGGACCTGAATTTTCGCTTCAACCTCGGGCAAATGCTCCGGGGGGACGACGACCAGGTTCAGGATGTTCGCCAGTTTTACGCGACCTTTCCTCCCTCAGATGGTCATCTCATGGTCACGGCTTCTTCGCCGAAACGGGTCACGATCAACGACCTCCGGGGAGCGGAACGCTGGGCCGAACAGTTCCGCGCCCTGCCGGAGGTGAAGGAGGTGATCTCGCCCCGCCTTCTCCTCGACCTGAAACTGGACGGCTTCACCCTCGATGAATGGGCCCGGCTCGGCGGAACCGGAGACGAACCGCTCGAACTCGGTGACGGACCGGGAATGGACTCTTTCCGGGGCCAACTCGTCTCCCACGACGGGAAATCGGTGGCCCTTTACCTGATTCGAGAAAAGGGATTTTCCCGCGAGCAGTTTCACTCCGCCGCCGAATCGGTCGATGCCCTGCCCTGGGAGGATGCCGAGATCCGGGTGGTGGGCGCGGAATACATTCTCGACTACATGGGAAATCTGCTGGGGTCGAATTTTCGGTCCCTCCTTCTCTTCGAGTGTCTCGCCATCATGCTCCTAGTCCCGCTTTTCATGCGGTCGCTGCGACGCGCCTATCTCCCGTTCGCAATCGCTCTCTCGGCCCTCGCCTTCTACCTGGCCCTGTTCGTCCTGGCGGGACACCGATTCGGCATCATGCACCTGGCGGGTCCGGGACTGATCCTGGTGATCGGGCTGGCGGATGCGATTCACCTCCAGCAGAAATTCGACGACGCGCGGGCGGCGGGACACGACATCGTGGAATCCCTGCGCCTGATGTTCCAGTCGGTGGGCCGAGCCTGTGTGCTCACCTCGCTGACAACCGCCTGTGGATTTCTCAGCCTGCTGCTCGCCCGGCACGAAGAGGTCTACGATTTCGGACTCTGGTGCGCGATCGGCGTGCTCATGTCCTTCGCCACGGTGATGGTGTTTCTTCCCGTAGCGCTGGTGTTCTTTCCCGGGAAGGGAGTTCCCACCCGAACCCCCTCGCTCATTCAACCCCGCCTGCTTCATCGCTTCGCCGCGCCGGTGACCGTCGCAATGGTCATCCTTTCCGCAGGCATCTACCGGACAACCCTCGACTCCTCCCTCGAGCGGGAGTTGCCCGAGACCGCCGAGCCGGTCCGGAACGCCAACTGGTTCGCGGAGCATTTCCGCGGCCTCGACCGGATCGAGGTCGATCTCCGGGCCGACCTGCTCGATGCCGAGGTGGTCTCGGTAGTGGAACGGATGCAGAACGACCTTCGCGATTTCCCGGGCATTTCGGGTTCGCGTTCCTACATCGACGCCATGCGGATGACCCTGGCGCCGGAGGTGATTGAAACCGAGGATGGACTCATGCTCGGGGCGGCGGCGCTGGGTTCGAGCGGCAATTCGTTTCCCCGACACCTCCTGACCCGGGATCTGGATCGGGCCTGCATCGCCTTCTACCGGGCCACCGATTTCGGCACCGAACGCTACGAGGCCTTTCGCGACCGGGTCGAAGACTACGCTGCGCAACTACCGGAGGGGGCGACCATGAGACTCAACGGGAGCATCCCGATGTTCTATGAGAGCACGACCATGATTTCAAAAACCATGATCATGAGCCTCGCTGGGTCGTTTGTGATGATCACGCTGATTCTCATGATCGTGCTCCGCTCCGCGAAGCTGGGCCTGCTTTGCCTCGTTCCCAACGCGATCCCGCTGCTGGTCGTCGCGGGGGTTAGCGGCTGGCTCGGAGAATCCCTCCACCTTGGCATTCTCATCGTCTTCTCGGTGGGACTCGGTCTCGCGGTCGATGACACCATTCACCTCATGGCGCGCTACCAGCAATTGCAGAGGGAAAAGCCCGGCATGGGCCGGCGCGAACTCATGGACGAGAGCATCGCCTCGACCGGTTTCGCCATTGTCCTCACCTCGGTCGTTCTCCTGATCTCGGCGCTCTGTTTCCTCGCCTCGAGCTTTACCACCATGCGCTGGATCGGCGTGACTCTGAGCATCGTGGCCGTGGCCGCCCTGCTTGCCGACCTCATTGTCCTTCCCTGGTTGATCGGGAAGTTTCACCGCAAACCGACCCGTCCGCTTCCGGCCTCCTCATGAAATCTCGCACCACTCTCCTCGCTCTCGCTTTTTCCCTTCCCATCTTCGCGTCGGGAGAGGAAACGGAGGAAATCACCTATTCCCGCGACATCGCTCCCCTCCTGCAGGAACGTTGCGTGGAATGTCACCGCGACGGCGGCGGCGCCCCGTTTTCACTGCAAAGTTATCGGGATGCCTCCCGCCGAGCCCGCACCATGCTCCGGGTGGTGGAGGATCGCTACATGCCGCCGTGGCACGCCATCGGTGGCGACCTGCCCCTGGAGGGAGATCGGCGTCTCCAACCCGACCAGATCGAACTGATCCGGAATTGGGTCGAAGCCGGCAAACCCGAGGGCGATCCGAAGGATCTTCCCGCACCTCGTACGTTCGTGGAAGGTTGGCATCTCGGGGAACCGGACCTCGTCATCGAAATGACCGAGGCCTACGATCTTCCCGCCGATGGTCCCGACATCTACCGAAACTTCGTCATCCCCACCGGTCTCAAGAAGGAAAAATTCCTGCGTGCCGTCGAGTTCCGGCCCGGCTCGCCCGAGGTCGTGCACCACGCGCTTCTTTTCGTCGAAGGAACCGACAAGGCCCGCAAGGCGGACGCCGAAGACGAGGAACCCGGTTTCGGCGAGATGCCGATCGATGCCGCCGGAGGCCGGCAGATCGGCGGGTGGGTGCCCGGGGCGACGCCTCGTCCCCTGCCCGAGGGATTGGCGCACCGCATCCCCGCCGGTGCCGATATCGTGATCCAAACCCACTTCCATCTCAGCGGGAAACCCGAGAGCGAACGATCCACCATCGGGCTCTACTTCACGGACGAGCCCCCGGCGCGCGAGTTCACTTCCCTCCAGATTCCGCCCTTGTTCGGCGCCTTTTCCGGCATCGATCTGAAGCCGAACGACGAGCACGCCGAGATCCACGATTCCTTCGAACTGCCCGTTCCTGTCCACGCCTTCGGCGCCCACGCTCATGCCCACTACCGCGGCAAGTCGTTGCGAATGATCGCGAAATTGCCGGACGGCGATTCCCTCACTCTCCTGAACATTCCCGACTGGGACATGGATTGGCAGGAGGACTATCGCTTCGTCGAACAGGTCCTCCTTCCCGCCGGCACCCGGCTCGAGGTGGACGTGGCCTGGGACAACTCCGCGGAATCGACTAACAACCCCGTGGTTCCGCCCGTGCGAGTGCGCTGGGGTTTCGAATCCTACGACGAGATGGGCAGCATCGACCTCTTCGTGGTTCCCGCGGGTGAGAACCGGAAAGAGGCTTCCCGAAGAATGAAGACGCTGAAGAATTCCTACCGCGAACACCTCGTCTGGACTGCCGGCGAACACGTCCTCCGCCCCGACAAGCTCGCCATCTTCGGTGATCTCCGCCGTAAAGCCATCGAGCGGTTCGACGAAAACGGCGACGGGTTTCTCGGTTTCGCGGAACGAAAATCCGCCGCGGAGTTTCTGGGAAAAATTGGATCAAGGGACTGAAGCGCCCGATCCTTCGGCTTCGGTTTCCCGCATCGCTTCCTTCCGGATTCTCGGGAACTCCTCGTCATCCGGTTTCAGTTCTAGCCCCCGCTCGGCGAAGGCCAGCGCCTTTTCCATGCGACCGTTCTCGAGGCAGGCGCGGGCGATCTTCCGGAGCAGCCACGGTTTTCCCGGAGTCGCTTCCAGGTCGAATTCGAGGAGTCGAAGACCCTCATCGACCCGCCCCTCCTCCAGCAACCGATCCGCCACGACCACGTTCGATCCACCCCAGGCCGCCTTCTTTCCCTTGGCCTCGAACCACGCGATCGCCGCCTCCACGCCCTCGGCCTTGACCATCTCGTACATCCGCCGAGCCTGAGTGGGACGAGGTTTTCCCGGCATCCGGTAGGGCTGGCCGGTGACGATGTGTCCCAGCTCCGTGCTCAGGTTGACCACCGCTCTCCAGACCTCGGATTCTCCCGGGGCATCCCCCTGGTTGCAGAGCACGACGACGAAGGCGTCGTCCTCGACCAGGCGATCCATCATGGCGCGGAATCCGTTGATGGCTCCCCCGTGATTGACGATCCGGGTGCGCTTCCCGGTCACCGGGTGAGTGCGGGTGTAAATGTTCCACCCGTAGCCATAGCGGCTCTGGGGTCGCCCGCCCGCGGCCTTCACCTCCGGGACATCGCGATTCGGGGTGAACATGAGGTCACGGTAATTTTTCTCGAGCAACCGGTCCGCGTGGAGCGCGCGATCCCAGAGGAACAGGTCCTCGACCGTCGAGTAGAGGGAGCCGGCGGCGCCGGGCGAGGCATCCATCTCCATGTATTCGGCATTGGTGTAGCCGAAGGGGCCGCGGGTGTAACCGCTGGCGCGCTTTTCCAGGATGGTACGGTTGCGGTCGTAGCCGCTGTCCTTCATCCCGAGCGGACCGAAAATGCGTTCCTCGAGATTTCTCTCGAAGCTCTGGCGGGTCGCTTTCTCGATGATGCGGCCGAGAATGACGTAGCCGGCATTGCAGTAGGCGTAGATCGTTCCCGGCTCGTGCAGCAGATCGCCGCTGCAATGCTCGCGGATGAAATCGTCGGGATCGAAGGACAGTTTCGAAACGGTTCCCCGATAGTCGAACCGGGCGGTGAAATCCGGGATTCCCGACTGGTGGGCCAGCAGGTGATGGAGGGTGATCCGGCGCCCCGTGTCCTCGCGATACCAATCGAGATGGTCCGAAATGGTGTCGTCGAGCGAGAGCGTCCCCTCCTGCACCAGTTGCATCACCAGGGTCGCGCAAAAAGGCTTGCTCACCGAGGCGAGACGAAACTTCGTGTCGATGGTGTTGGGAATTCCCCACTCGCGATTCGCCAACCCGAAGGCTTCCCGGTAGATCACCTCTCCCTGATCGGCGACGAGCACCGCTCCGGAAAAAAGCCCGGTCTCCGCGGCCGCCCGGCACAAGCGTCGCAGCGCCTCGACCTTGTCACTTCCCACCTCGAGATACCCCTGCGGGAGCGAAGCCGGCGCTTCCTCCGCGTGCAACCAAGGGCCACCGATGATCGCCGCCGCCATCAGGCTTGAGAGGAGCTTTCGGAACATGGCGTTCATTGGGTTCAGGATAGCGTTACGCCGCTCCCGAAGTCCAGAGATCCCGGAGTTCACCTGGCCTGGCCCATCTGCGGTCTTGAAGAATCGCCGTGGTGCCCGGAGTATCGTCCTCCCGATGAACCATTCCCGTGTCGTCTTTCTCGTCGTCTCGCTCGCCCTTTTCCTGATCGAAGGCGGGGGCGCCGAGCCGAAGGAAAAACCGGCTCCATCGACTCCCGCCACCCTGACTTTTTTCCTTACCGGCGTGGAATGCCCCGCCTGCGTCTACGCGGTCAACGATTCCATTCGCCAGGTGGATGGCGTGGAGGAGATCATCGAGGGACAGGACAGCGATTTCTTCTCGAAGGTCACCTTCGACCCTTCCCGCGCCAGCGCCCACCGGATCGCCCAGGCGGTGCGCGAAGCCTTTCCGCTGCACGGCGAGCCCTACCAAGCCTGGTTGCGCCTGCGGATTCCGGACTACGCCCGGGGCGACAACACGGCGAAAGTGGACGCCCTGCTGAAGCGATGGAAAGACCGAATCCGCGCCGAGATCACGGACCGCAACGAAGGCGAGATCACCCTGCATTTCCTGCTCCTGCCCGAGTCGGAGGACCAAGCTTCATCCGCTCCGGAAAAGGCGCTCGACGGCTGGCGTCACGATCAATTCTTCGAAGCCCTGACCCGCCCGGCACCGGACGGGCTCGGGTTGCGGTTGGAATGGGTCACACCCGGCTAGGAGGCATTTTCCCGGAACGATTCCTGTCCCGTCTCCCGGCTTGCAAAATTTCCCTCTAACAGGCAAGCTCGTCGGGTGCGAGGGAACCGTCTCATCCTGATCGGGCTGTCACTCCTGGCCGGCCCGATCCCGCTTGTGCGAGCGGAGCCGGACGGGCCGCCCGCCCGTGTGCTCATGATCCACTCCTTCGGCCGGGATTTCGCACCCTTCTCGGCCGTATCGGGTCGCTTCCGGCAGGAGCTGGCGACGCGCAGTTCCCGACCCATCGAATTCGTGGAGGCCTCCCTGCAATCGATCCAGCGAGAAGGCGCCCAGGAGCAGGTCCTGGTGGACTTCCTCGCCGCCACCTTCGCGAAGGAGGCGCCCGATCTCGTGATCCCCATCGGAGCCCCGGCCGCGGTCTTCTACCACTCCCATCGCCAAGAGCTGTTCCCGGGCGTTCCCATGCTGATCGTGGCCGCTGATCGTCGGCGGCTCGTCGACATGCCGGAGAGCGAGGGAATCGCCAAGGCCAGCCTGGAACTCGACCTGCCGGGACTGCTCGACGATATGCTCTCGGTCCAGCCCCGGACGAAACGGATCTACTATGTCACCGGCATCACTCCCTTGGAGAAATTCTGGGAGGGGGCGGTGCTCGGCGCCTGGCGAAAGCATCGTCCCGATCTCGAGTTCCTCTCCACCAGCGACCAGTCCCTGGCGGATCTGCGGAAAACCGTGGATCGGCTGCCTCCCCATTCGGTCATTTTCCTCGGAGTCCTCGATCGGGACGCCGCCGGGATTCCGCACGAAGGGAACAACGCGCTACGGAACCTCCACGAAATCGCCAATGCACCCCTCTTCGGATTCGCCCGCGACCAGTTGGGCCTGGGCATCGTCGGCGGCAGACTGGTGGACATGGAAGAGGCCGGCGACCGGGCCGCGAACGCCGCGGAAGCCATCCTTGCCGGAACCGCCCCCTCGGAGGTGCGAATCGAACCCGTGGTCGCGGGGAGAGCCGCCTTCGATTGGCGCGAATTGAAACGATGGAACATCGCGGAAGCTTCCCTCCCTGCGGGAAGCGAGGTGCTCTTTCGCCAGCCCTCGCTCTGGGAAACCCATCGGCGGGCGGTTCTCGTCACCACCGGAGTCATCGCCGTGCAGGCCCTGTTGATCCTCCTCCTGATCGCCGCCCGCCGCCGCGCCCGCGAGGCCGGAGCCAGCCTGAACCTCGCCGCCGACGCCGCCAACGTGGGCATCTGGCAGGTGGATCTCGAGAAAAACGCCATCGAAGCCACCCCCAAGTGGCGCGAACTTTTCGGGTTTTCCGAGAAAGGGACGATCCTCCTCGAAGACGTGCTCGACCGCATCCATCCCGAGGATCGCCCCCGGATCCGGCAGGCCATCGACGAAGCCGCCCGTCAGGATCGAAGCTACGTGGTGGAACACCGCATCCAACGACCCGATGGCTCGGAACGATGGATGGTGTCCCGCGGCCGGGCCGATCACGCCAACGGAAACGGCAACCATCGAAAGACCCGCGGCGTTTCCATCGACATCACGTCCCGAAAGCGATCCGAGGCGCAAATCAGCGAGCAGCGCGAACAGATGTCTCACTTGTCGCGGGTCGGTTCACTCGGGGTCATCTCCGGTTCGCTGGCCCACGAGTTGAACCAGCCGCTGGGAACCATCCTCACC
>JAUIGT010000564.1 GCA_030432615.1 Verrucomicrobiia bacterium | reverse complement strand
CGAGAATCGCGGGAGCCTCCTGCCGTCGATTCGGCAGCTCCGGCTCGTCGGAAAGGGCATGGACCCGAAAATCGGCAATCGTCAGCTGCTGTCCGGGTTCCGAATCCGGAACCGCTCCTTCCCCGGCGAAGCTGCGGGGCGAGAGGGACGCCAGTTCCATATCCCAACGGAAATCGACGGCGGGAATCTCGCGATCTTCCCAGCTCCAACCGCTGGCGTGCCATTCGCCATCGCGGATCGTCAATCGACCGATCTCCCAACCGGGCCCTTCATCCCCACCCTCGGATTCCGCGGGATCGGGCGACGGCTTCGCCGCTGATGCCTCCTCGGCTTTCCCGACGAATCGCTCGGTCGAGGTCGGCGTCAGGTGCAGCCGCGGCGACTGCAATTCGACCGACTCGAGCCTCCCCTTTTGCAACAACTCGCCGGGGGCGAACCGCACCACCACGCGTTCGAAACGCGCCGCCGGCGACTCGCCGGCGATGGGTTCCACATGTCCGTCCACCACCAGGTCCGCCAGCGCGAGTTTCAGGGGAGCGGACGAGGTGATCTCTCCGTCGACGATGCGCAGATCCCGCCAATCCACCGAAGACCGAAAAGCCACGTCGGGAATCACCGGCCCTTTCTCAGCCGAATCGAAACCGCTCACGGAAATCTTTGCGTCGTTGAGCCGCAGCGCGCCCAGTAGCACTTCGAACGGTGCTCTCGCCGATTCGGTGGCGGGTGGGGACGATGACCCGGCCGCGGCGGCGGTTTCCCCGGTCTCGCTTTTCCCGGTTTCCGTTTTCGGCAACCACGCCGGGGAAATCGCCAGTTCGGGACGCTCGACGGACAACTCATCGAGCTCCACCCCGCTCAGGTCACTGCGCACCCGGCCGCGCAGGCCCAAGCTGTCGATGGTGCCCAGTTCGCCGTTCCTGCCGATCTCCACATTGGTGAGACGAAACCCGAGCGGCTCGCGATTCAGCCAATCGTCGTCGGCGAAATCGATCGGCGGCACGCTCAGGTCCCACCGGGCTTCGAGACGCGGCGCCCGGGACGTGTCGATCTCGAGCACGCCGTCCGCGACCTCGATCCGCTCGGCCAGTCGACCCAGGAACGCGAGATCCGGAGTCGCCGCCTTCGCTTGCTCTCCCCGGCTTGAATCCTTTCCTCCGGCAAGCAGATCGAGACTGGCGTCGTCGATGCGAATCACCGGCTTTCGCAGGGTCACCGTGCGGAAGCGCCGTTCGTTGCGCAGTTCGTCGAGGTCATAGGTCAGGTCCAGACCATCGAGGTGCACCCAGGGCGAGTCCTTCTCATCCGCCAGCTCCGGCGGCGGGCGCAGGCGCACCGTCTCCACGTGGACTTCGCCGCGCCTGGTGACATCGACCTTGCCCAGCTCCACCCGGTAGGGCGCCACGAAACGCGCCGCCGCCATGTTGGCGAGCCCGGTCAGGTTTCGCCACGCGAACCACGCCACCACCGTTCCGATGAGCACCACCACCAGCGAGAGCGCGAAAAACCACCCGACCAGTTTCAGCAACCAGCGCCCCAGCCAGCGCAGCCGGCGTTTCTCGGCAGCGGCGGCGGAAGGTGCCTTCCCTGGTTTCGCGTCGGACATGTCACCCTCACTCTCTCGCCGTTTCCCCCCGCCATTCAAGCAGCGTGAAACCGGCGTCGGGATCGATCCCCTGCCACGATTTCACTTTCGCGAAGCGGGTGGGGTCATCCAGCCAGGTGAAACCATCCGGCACCACCGCGCGATTGAACGCCGGGTATCCATAGGCCACGAAAAGACGGGCGTCTTTTTCCTCGGCCTCGGCCACCAACGCCTCCAACTCCGCGAGCGTCACCGCGCCCCGAGCCTCCGGAGCGTAGAGCGGCATCATTTCCTTGCCATGCCCGTAGCAGGCGAAAATGACAGGACGTTCCGCCCCGTCCGCCACCGCTTTCACCCGCTCGGCGACCTCCCGCATCGGGGAAAAAGGCCGGGCCCGGAGATTGGCGAACCCCGGCAGAAAGCTGATCGCCATCACGAGCATGAGCAGAAAAGCGGCGCCCCCGCGAACGAACCCTCGGCCCGAGTCCGCCATCGCGCCGCCGGCGATTCCCAGCAGCAACACGAACGGTATCACCAGGAAGATCGCGAAGCGGGGATAGAAAAAGGCGCCCGCGAGTTTGAACACGAGCAGCAGCAGGATCCCGCACAGGACCAGGGCTCCCAGCGCGATCATCGCCGGGCGCTGGTGCTTCCAAAGTCGAACCGCTCCCCAGGCACCGCCGGCCACGACCGCACCGATCAACACCCAACCCCACATCCCCGAACCGACAAAATCGGGAAAGCGCATTTCCCGGGCCTCCGCGGAAACGCTCCACGGCCGTCCGGAAATCAGGTCGACCGCCAGGTCCCGCAGCAGCACGCCGTTCAGCGAGTGGTCGGTGTGATTGGCGTTCACGTCTTCCAGCCAGCGCGACATCTGCAGCAGATTCGGGGCGAAGACCTGGAGAAACAGCATGCCGGCGGCGACATTCACCAACAGTAACCGCCCCAGCGCGGCCATTCGTTGCCGTCTCCCGCTCCATCCGCGAAAGACCAGGAAGACCGCCGCGACGAACAATCCCAGCGCCACGAACACCGCATGCGGAAACGACCACACCAGCAGCGCCTGGTTGATCCCGAACGCCCACCAGGGCCACCAGCGGGATCGGTCATTCTCCCGGAACAGGAAGGTCAACCAGAGCAATCCCGTCGCCGTCCAGAGCATCACCCAGGAGTAGCCCCGCAGATCGATCCCGTAGCGGATGGCCCAGGGATGCAGGGCGAGGAGAAAACCGGCGAACAACCCGCCCGCGGGCATGCCCCATCGCGCTCCCACCAGCGCCACCGCGGCGATGGCTCCGAGGCTGGCGAGGAAATTGGGAAATCGAACCGCGAAATCGCTGAAGGCGTGCGGGGCCTCGGGATGAGCGAATTGTTTCCAGATCACGTGACTGATCCGCGCCGGGAACGAGGCCGCCGGATGATTGGTCGGCCTGGTGTAGTACCAAAGCGCGCGCCGCCAGTTGGCCTCCGCGAAGAAGCGATCCTCCAGCGGCTCATCCTCCTCGCCGATGTAGTAGCCGACGACGCCGTACTTGATGCCCCAGAGTTCATCCCACCACAGGCTGTCCGAGGCGAGCGGGTAGCGCAGGCTGCCGCCGAGGAAAAGCAGGGCCAGCAGCCCCAGCCAGAAACCCGCCATCCATCGCGAGCCGGCGGGAAACGCGAACTTGCCGTTCTCGACCGGTGCGAGCGCCAGTTTCGGCGCCCAGATTTTCACCGTTCCCAGCAGCGCCAGCACCACCACGAGATTCACCGCCGCCGCGATCCAGAGACCGGTGACGAAATCCGCCTCCGGACGCGCGCGTTTCCCCGCCTCGAGCCGTTCCGCCGTTTCCCGGGCCGCGTCCCACGGATTGTCGGCCAGCAGCAGGTAGGCGGCGAGACCGGCGGCGATGATCCCGAGTCCGATCAGCCAGGGGCGAAGCGGGGGTCGGGTGGCATTCATGAGCGGGGTGGCGAATTACTCGACCACGAACCAGGGATTCAGGAGATTTTCCTTGTTGTAGGCGAGCGGCTCGCGGGTTTCCCAGTCGAGCACCTGTTTCCCGGCCTCGCGCGCCACCGCGTCGGCGGCGCCGGTGTCCCATTCCATGGTGGGACCGAGACGCGGATAGACGTGCGCCGCGCCTTCGGCGACGAGACAGAGTTTCAACGAGCTGCCCGAGGAACGGAATTCGACCGACTTGCCCTCGGCCTCGAGCGCGGCCACGAAATCCTTTACCTCGTCGGTGAGGTGGGACCGGCTCGCGACCACGATCACCGAGTCGGCCTCGCGATAATGCGGGCCACCGGAGAGCTTCCGCGCCTCCCCGCCATCGACCGAGAGCCAGGCTCCCTGGCCGCGCGCCGCCCAGTAGAGCCGCTCGGCG
>JAUIGT010000563.1 GCA_030432615.1 Verrucomicrobiia bacterium | reverse complement strand
GGAAACGCTACTCGGAATTCCGCTTCATCAACGACAAGGAACTCAGCGGGCAATATCGAAAGTCCTTCCAGGTATACACCGACCAGAGCCTGATCATCGCCATGATCACCTACGCGAACCTGTTCTGCTTCTGCGCCG
Organism: Verrucomicrobiia bacterium; assembly: GCA_030432615.1. Classification (GTDB taxonomy): domain Bacteria; phylum Verrucomicrobiota; class Verrucomicrobiia; order Verrucomicrobiales; family DEV007; genus JAEUHH01. The sequence goes on along the minus strand of JAUIGT010000563.1, from coordinate 3,827 downwards.
GCTGGGCCATCTGCAGCTACGCGCCGCTCAACAACCTGGTGTTCGTCTTTCCCCTCGTCATCCTGGCGGTGGTCATGTACTTCCGTCACGCCATGAGCGAGGTCGGCGCGCGGCTCGAGCCCGAGCAACTGCTCCAGAACAAGTGGATCATCGCCTCCACCGGTCTCACCGCCCTGGTCGCGGTGGCGCTGCTCTACGCCCACAAGACCGGGCTTTTCAACGCGCGGCAGTTGCTGGATTCGCCGTCCACCTACTCGACGCCGGTCGAGGAGGGCTCGTCCACATCGCCGGAGAGCTGACGCACCCGGTAGGGACCGAGGGCCTGGAGCAGGCTGGCCAGTCTGCCGCCCCACTTTCCGCGATAGGGACGCGGAGGCGTGAGCGTGGTCCAGCCGCGTTCCTGGCCGATGGCGGCGAAGTGGGTGCTGGGATGGATCATGACGCCGTGTTCGCAGACGGACAGCAGCGGCACATCGGCCGAGCTGTCGGAATAGCCCCAGCTGTCGGGCAGCGGCCTTCCCGCCGCCGGATCGAAATCCTCGGGCAGCAGATGCTTCATCGCCGGGATCTTGGCGCCGTGCTTGTTGTTCGGGCCGATGATCTCGGGGAGAAAGGGCATCCGTTCGCGGGGAGCCAGCCGGGTGGCCACCCAGTGGTCGAACCCGAGCACGCGGGCGATGTCCGCGACATAGATCTCGGGACTGGCCGAGTTGAGGATGAGGATGCGCCCCTCGTCGCGATGGCGTTTCACTTCCGCCACCACCGCCGGGTAGGCCACCTGCCGGACCACGGTCTCGGCGAACTCCTTCGCGTAGCGGTCCAGTTTTTCCTTCGGCATGCCCCAGAGATAGCTGGAGAAAAGGCGCTTCATCCAGCGAAGGCTCACCAGCTTCGCCGCCGCCAGCGGCACCACGGGGAGAAACCACAGCAGGTAAACCGCGCGCCACGGTTCGCGCTGGAGCACGAAGTTGCAGAAAAGGGCCTGGGTATCGAAGGGCAGCAGGGTGTGATCGAGATCAAAGAGCGCGTAGCCTCGGGTTTGACCGCGATTGTCGGCTTCGTACATGGCGGAGGAAATGGAGGGCAAAGAAAACGGGCTGCCTGGCGCGAAGCCGGGCAGCCCGTGAAATCAGGACCGGGGAACGGATCGGGTCAACCGGCAACGGAGGCGGGTCGGACCGGGGCGTTTCCCATCGGCCGATCGATCAATGGTAGGCGGCCTGGGCGCCCTTGATGTCGCGCTTCTTCAGCCACGGCATCAGGTTGCGGAGGCGCTTGCCGACCTTCTCGATCTCGTGTTGCTCGCCTTCCTTGCGGAGGCGCTTGAATTCCTTGAGGCCGGTTTCGGATTCCTTGATCCATTCCTTGGCGAACTTGCCGGACTGGATGTTCTTGAGGGCGCGCTGCATTTTCTTCTTCACCGAGGCGTCGATGATGGTCGGCCCCGTCTTGAGGTCGCCCCACTCGGCGGTGTCGGAGATGGAGAAGCGCATGCCGGAGATGCCGGACTCGTTGATGAGATCGACCGTCAGCTTCAGCTCGTGCAGGCACTCGAAGTAGGCCATCTCGGGCTGGTAACCCGCTTCCACCAGGGTCTCGTAGCCGGCGGTGATGAGCTGGCTGACGCCACCGCAGAGCACGGTCTGCTCGCCGAAGAGATCCGTCTCGGTCTCCTCCTTGAAATCGGTCTGGAAGACGCCGGCGCGGGTGCCGCCGATGCCCTTGGCCCAGGCCAGGGCGATCTTCTTGGCGTCCTTGCCGGGGTCCTGGTGGACGGCGATGAGGGAGGGGACGCCTTTTCCTTCCACGAACTGGCGACGGACGATGTGGCCCGGACCCTTGGGAGCCACCATGATGACGTTGACGTCCTTGGGCGGCTCGATGGTCTTGAAGTGAATGGCGAAGCCGTGGCTGAAGAGGAGCGTTTTTCCTTTCTCCAGGTGGGGAGCGATGTCCTTCTCGTAGATGCCGGCGATCTTGGTGTCGGGGCAGGCGACGAAGATGACGTCGGCGGCCTTGACCGCGTCGGCGGTGTCCATGACCTCGAAGCCGTATTCCTCGGCCACCTTGCGCGATTTGCTCTTCGCGTAGAGGCCGATGATGACCTTCATGCCGCTATCCTTGAGATTGAGGGCATGGGCGTGTCCCTGCGAACCGAATCCGATTACGGCGAGGGTTTTGTTTTTGATCACGCCGAGGTTGGCGTCCTTGTCGGTGTAGATTTTCGCTGGCATAGCTGTCTCCAAAAATGAGCGCTAAGGGTGCGTGCAAACCCCGGGGCGGTCAACCGGTATTCCCGGGTGGAGCGGGCGCGGCCGGAAGGGCTCGGATTGCCCCGAAATTTCCCTGTCAAAACGATTGAATTGGGAAACTCGATTGCCAAGAATCCGGCATGCCCGTGACTCCGAACGAACGCTTTTCCTTCGAGCCGCCGCCCGCGTGGGCTCACCAACCCGACTTCGATGCCTTGCTCGCCCGCAACGGGGAGACCGGCGCCATCAATCTCTACTTCCAGCAGGAACAGCACTGTCCCAGCCGAGGGCGTTATGTGAGGAATGTCTATCGCCTCGACAACGCGGAGGCGGTGAAGGGAGGTTCCAACGTCGAATTCGAACTCGATCCCACTCGTTATCGGCTCGCCGTCCACTTTATCCGCGTGGTGCGGGACGGGCAGGTCGTTTCCCGGGCGGAGGAGGACGAGTTCCGCTTCATCCAGCCTGAGGAAGCGCGTCACTCCCTCGTCTTCGACGGGCGTTACCTCGTGATTCACCTGCTCGAGGACGTGCGCGTGGGCGACGTGATCGATATCGCCTCGACCACCTACAACGTCGATCCCACCTTTCCCGGTCACCATTTCGGCGGCCTCCTGGCCTGTGCCCCGGCCGGGAGCGACTTCGTCAGGGCCGCCCTCCACCACCCGATCGAAGGGGCATTCTTTTCGCGGGTGCAGGGGGGCGAGGTGGAGTTCCAGAACCTTCCTCAACCCGACGGCTCCACCGTGGAGATTCTCGAGACCGAGAACGAAAAGCCGAAGAAGTTCAGCCACTACGCGCCCGCCTGGTATCAGCAACTGCCCGCCTTGGTGTGGACCAGCTACCAGACCTGGGGCGAAGTCGCGAAAGCGGTCGATCAACTCTGGAACCGGGAAATCGGAGACGGCTACGAGGACCCGCTCATCGAGGAATGCCTGGCCTCGTTGGCCCTCGATCCGGGCGCCTCGATCGAGGATCGCATCGACCGGGTTATCCGCTTCGTCCAGGACGACATCCGCTACCTGTCTCTGTCGGAAGGAATCTATTCGCTGGTGCCGCGGACCCCGGCCCGCGTGCTCGCGAAACGCTTCGGCGACTGCAAGGACAAGTCGATCCTGCTCGCCGCGTTGCTGCGAAAGATCGGAGTCGATTCCCATCCGGTGCTGGTCAGTACGGGGCGTCGGGAACACGTGATCGATGCTCCTCCCTCACCGGGGGCCTTCGATCACGCCATCGTGCGGATTCGACTCGGGGATCATATCCGCTGGGTCGATCCCACCATGACCGGCCAGGGCGGTGATTTCGGCAGGAGGCAGACCTATCCTTTCGGCAGGGGCCTGGTCATCGGGGACGACCCCGGCGAACTGACGGAAATCCAGGAGGGGGATCCCTCGACCTCGGAGATGAAGGTGGAGGAAGACATCTACCTGGAGGGCGGAAAGCTCCGCATCGAGATGGTGACCACCGCGACCGGCGCCGAGGCCGACGCCATGCGCATGCAGAGAGCCCGGAGCGGGACCGAGCAGTTCGAGGAGGGCCTGCGCGAGTTCACCGCCCGCTTCTACCAGAATGCCG
>JAUIGT010000562.1 GCA_030432615.1 Verrucomicrobiia bacterium | reverse complement strand
AGGAGAAGAAGGGCTTTTTCCGGGGAATCACTTCCAGTCTCCCGCTGGTGGGAGACCGCGATGAGGACGTTTCCATGCAGATCGACCAGGCACAACCGACCGCCCCGGTGGTGGTGGGCACCGGTGACGCCGGCACCCCGACGGTGGCGGCGAATGCGCCGGCGGCGACGTCGCAGCCTTTCGTGGGCCCGCAGAGCGCTCCGGTTGGCAGCGACATGGAGAGCGGTTCCACGGCGGTGGGCGCCGCGACCGGCGAGGAATCGGGTGGATTTTTCCGCAACCTGCCCCTGGTGGGCGGTCGTCAGGAGGAGGCTCCCGCGATGGCCCAGGCCGATGCCAATGCCATGCCCGGCGCGGAGCCGGAGAAGGCGGGGTTCGGCAGCGGCTTCAGGAATTTCGTCGGCAAGGTGGTGCCGGGCGGCGGAAACAGCGGTGGCGGGATGGCTTCCGGATCCGGAAACATCGACGCCAGCCTTTTCCCCCAGGATGGCGACCCCGACGAACTGATGGCCGACAGCTCCGCCGGAAAGCGGAAGCTCTTCAAGATGCCGAACCTCCCGGACCTTCCGGAGATTTCCATGCCGACGGCGACGCCCGAGGCTCCGAAGCCCGACACCCCGATGCCGAAGAAGGACCGCAGTCCGGTGCACTCCGGAGGCAACGCGGTCTACGTGGTGCAGAGCGACGGGGCGCAGTTCATGCGCTTCGCCGGCGGTCCGCTCGGTTCCGAGGCGCAGTCGCTCAGCGCCGGCACCCGGGTCAAGATGACCAAGGTCGGTGACGAATGGAGTTCCATCCAGTTGTCCAATGGTTCGGTGGGCATCATCCGCAACAAGGACCTGAAACCGGCCGGTTCCGGCGATGCCGCCGGCAGTTTCGCCTCCCAGATGCCGACCACGGGCGGGCTGGCCACCAGCAGTTCGGGTGGCGCCCGGATCACCGCCCCGGTGTCCGCCACCGGTGCCGGCATCAGCGATGTGCCCGGCCCCCCGGTGAGCCTTCCGGAATCCTCCCTGACCAGCGGCGGCACGCCCTGACTTGGTCGGTGTTCGCCCCGGGATCGCGCGAAAACACGGCCCGGGCGATCGGAAATCTTTGCAAGGGACGGGAAGTCTCCCTAGGGTTCGTGACGTTTCCCGGTCGCGGAAACGGTTGAACGGTTTTCTCCGACTTTCACAGCCCGACGATTTCCATGCCCGCCGCGAAGAACATCCACGCCGTGCTCGGAACCGACGAGGGGCGGGTGAAGGAAGTGGCGATGGCGCTGGCGCAGAAGTTGGCGCCGCCGAATGCCGAGTTCGGCCTGGAGACCATCAACGGCCAGGCCGACAACTCCGATCACGCCTCGCAGATCGTCGGCGAGACCATCCAGGCGCTGCAGACGCTTCCGTTTTTCGGCGGTGGCAAGGTGGTCTGGTTGCAGGGAGCCAATTTCTTCGCCGATTCCGTCACGGGACGTTCCCAGGCCACGTTGTCGGCGGTGGAGGGTCTGCAGGACCTGCTCGAAGCGGGTCTGCCGCCCGACGTCACTTTCATCCTCAGCGCGTCGGAAATGGACAAGCGACGCAGCTTCTACAAGAAGCTCTCGAAGCTGGCCAAGGTGCAGACTTTCGACAAGGTCGATATTTCCAAGGATGGCTGGGAAACGCAGTTGACGGGAACCGTGGCCCAGTGGGCGCGGGAAATGGGGATGGAGTTCGATCCCGAGGCGCTCGACCGCTTCGTGCTCATGGTCGGCGCCGACACCCGTCAGTTGCGTAGCGAGATGGAGAAACTCTCCCTCTACCTGGCCGGGCGTCCGCGGGCCACGGTCGATGATGTCCGCGCCATCACGGTGACGACGCACACCGGGGTGATCTTCGAGATCAGCGACGCGCTGGCGAAGCGCAACCTGCCGCTGACCTTGGAACTGATCGAGCGCCAGTTGAAGAACGGCGAGAATCCCGTCGGTCTCCTGCTCGCGGCCATCGTTCCCAAGGTGCGCTACCTGCTCCAGGCGCGGGATCTCATGGAGCGTCATGGGCTGAGGCCGGGAGGAAACTACCGCGCCTTCGAGAGCGCCATCAATCGCCTCCCCAAGAGCGAGACCGCCCACCTGCCACGGAAGAAGGACGGCAATCCGAACGTCTACCCGATTTTCCTCGCCGCTCAGGAATGTCGGAAATTCAGGGCCGCGGAATTGCGCGACGCCCTGGAGGCTTGTCTCGAGGCCAACCTCCGGCTCGTGACCACCGCGCTGGAACCGCGCCTGGTGCTCGGCCAGTTGGTGACGCGTATCCTGTCAGCGACCCCGAGCGACCGCAGTCGCGCCGCCTGACCGAAACATTTTCCTCCTCCCCCTGCTCATGCTCCAGACACTCATCATCCCGATGCTCATCGGTTCGCTCGGGGGACTCGTGGCCGCGCTCGGTGGCGTGGGGGGCGGCGTGGTCATGGTGCCCGCCTTCGTGATGCTGCTGGCGGTGGATCAGAAGATCGCGATCGCCACTTCGCTCGCCGTCATCGCGCCCACCGCGGCGGTGGCGATTTTCAAGAACACCGGCAACAACCTGGTGGATTGGAAACTCTTCGTGCCGACGGCGGTCGGGGCCTGCCTGTTCGCCTATTTCGCGACCGACTGGGTGAAGGCGATGAGCAATGAATCGCTGACCCGCATTTTCGGGGGCGTGATGGTCGCGATCGGGTTCTACATGCTGTTCCGCAAGGTGTGACGGTCGATGCTGCGCGGCGAGGCGGTTGCCGCGATCGCGCGATGGCCTGGTCCAACGCTTTTTCTTGATCAGGAAATCGAATCTGATCAACCTCGCGCCATCACTTTCAAGGATTTGGGGGGGAATAACAGCCTCGCTCTACTTCGGTGGAGCGGGGCTGTGCTCGTTTGCGACAGTGGGAAAAGTGCGGGGCGTTTTCTTCGATGTTTCGATCAAACTTCGGCGGGCTCCACCAGGATGCGGGCGGCGGCTTTTTCCCCGAGTCGCAGCGGGGAAGTGTCGTCGGAGAGGCGGATCTCGATGATGCCGGCGACGGGATCGTGGATCACGAGGTCGAGGACGCTTCCGGGAAGAAGGCGATTTTCCCGCAGCCAGTCGAGAAAGCCGGAGTCGGAATCGCTGACGCGCACGATGCGATACCGATCGCCGGCAGCTCCCTCGGAGAGCGGGTGCAGCAGTTCCTGGGCGGCGACGTTTCCGTGGGGGTCGGGAATGGGATCGCCGTGGGGATCGTGGGAGGGGTGGCCCAGCATTTCATCCATCCGCTCCAGCAGGCGATCGGAAATGACGTGCTCCAGCACCTCCGCCTCCTCGTGGACCTCGGACCAGTCGAGTTTCATCACGGTGACGAGAAAGGTTTCGACGAGCCGGTGGCGGCGCACCACGCGCAGCGCTTCGGTCCGGCCCTTCTTTCGCAGGGTGACGCTGCGGCGCGGCACATAATCGACCAACCCCGCCTCGCTGAGGTGCCGCATCATCGAGGAAACCGTGCCCGGCGTGACTCCGAGATCCTCGGCGATGCCGCCGACGGTCACCTCCCGGTCGGCGGTCTCATCGAGCCTCAGGATCGACTTCAGGTAGTCTTCGACGGTGCTGGTGGGCATGAAAAGGGACGCGGCTGGGCGGTGAACCGGAAAAAGACGATGACAACAACAATAGCAATCAAAGATTTTATCTTGATTAGTCAAGATAATGTTCTTGATTTCTAATTGTGAAACGAACGAAGCACGATATCCGCAATTGGTACCGGGGGAGCCTGTCCGTGTTCCTGGCTTTCTCGATGGTCGGCTGTGGTCCGGGGGAGCCGGACTCCGACCGCGGAAGCGTCAAGGCGGCGGAGGGAGGGATCATCCAGGTGGCCGCGACCGTGGGGATGATCGCCGACATCGTTCGCCAAGTGGCCGGAGACCGGGCCGAGGTGAAAGGCATCATCGGCGAAGGAGTGGACCCGCATCTCTACAAACCGACGAGCACGGACATCAAGTCCCTGCAG
>JAUIGT010000561.1 GCA_030432615.1 Verrucomicrobiia bacterium | reverse complement strand
CAGCTACTTCCGTGATGCCATCGCCCTCACTGGTCCTCCGGCGCGCCGGTCCTGGGATCGATGCGGACGTCGCCGTCGCCCCGGCCGACCGCCCCTTCTGCTGCGCCGTAGGGTTTCAGGATCTGCCCGCCCCGGATGCGGGGCTCGAGGACCGGATTGGGCAGCTCACCGCTCTCGCGCAGCTTGGCGAAATCCCAGTCGAAGGGCGGGCCGACGACCTTTTCCATCGCCCGACTCCCGGTGGGCCAGCCGATGCCGAAGGGCGTCCGCAGCTTGCGGTAGCCGCCGGGACTCAGCGCCTTTCCATCCGGATAAAGCGAGTCGTAGGTCTGGTGATAGTTTTCCACCTGCTCGGCCAGCGCGTCGAAGAGCGGCCGGGTCGGCGCGACCTGGTAGGCGCGAAAGACGTGGTAGGTCGAGGCCACGCTGTGAAGATAGCGGAACTCGGCCTCGACCAGCTCGAGCCGGGCGCGGGCCTCGTCGGTGTCGACCAACTCCCTGGCGAGGGCGAGTTGACGGTCCATCTCATTGAGGATCTGCGGCGGAAAAAAATGGGCGTGGTAGTCGCTCGGATACATCTCGAAGGGGAAGCCGCGGTAGCGTCGATCCGGGTTGCCGGTCTCGTGGCGGTCGAACCACTGCCGCACCTCCATGCGGCGATGCATCGCGGTGAAGAACGCGGCCATCGGTTCCGCGGCCGCGCCGAAGGAGGCCTCCACGTATTCCCGCTCCAGCGCGTCGGCGTCGCGCGAGGGATCCTCCATCGCCTTGCCGAAGGCGTAGTAGCTGGGGCCGTTGAGCCCCCATGAACTGCCGGGCTGATCCAGGCCGCCGCCCATGTAGACCACGATGACGTCGTTCTCCTTCCAGAGCCGGACCATGTTGACCGCGAAGCGCGGCGGGACGCGCGGCCAGGTGCGCAGCCACTCGGGAACGTAGACGATGCGCGGCGTCGGGAACGGTTTCCAGGCCTCGAACCAGGCCGGCGAATAGCGGTTGTTCATGATGACGACGTTGTCGGGGAAGGAATCGAAGCTCAGCGGTGGCTTGGTGGTGGTGATGTAGGAACTGAGCACGACCTGCTTGCCGGGACGCAGTTTGCCGACCCGCTCGGCAACCTCGCGATGAGTGATCCAGAGTTTCTCGCCGATGTCCGGATGAATCGCCTGGCAGGCCTCGCACTCGCACTCGATGTAGCCGTCCGACTGCCCCAGCATCACCATCTCGTAGCCCTCGTCCATTTTCTCGACCACGCCCGCCACCAGCAGGTCGAGCACCGCGGGCTGGGAGAGGCAGAGGATGTTGCGCTTGTGGAAATCGCGCTTGCCCTTGAAGAGAGAGAAGTATTCCGGGTGCGACTCGAGGTATTTCTCCCGCGGCACGAACACGTTCCAGGTATGGCTGCCGCCCATCCAGAAGGTCTTCGAGTCGCTGGAGTAGCGGCCGAAGTAGTGGTTGGCGATGGCGTAGGGATCGTATTCGTGCTCGCCGGAATACGGGCTCACCCGCCGCCCGACGAAGGTGAACGACGGTGACCACGAGAGGTCCAGCGACGCGTCGATCGCCAGCCCGTCCCGTTTCGGAACCTGCACGCCCATTTCCCCCGGCAGGAGAAAGCGCACCCCGACCTGGTCCTCGAGGAAACGGGTCACCGCCTTGTAGGTGCCGGAGTAACCGGAGTAGCCCTGCTTGTTCGGCTCCAGTTCGCGAGCCGGATCCTCCTCGCCGACGAGGAACACATTCCCCCACACCGCCCGCTGGAGGAAGCCCCAACCGGTCACCTCGTCCACCGGCAATCCTGCCTCCTTAGCCGCCTCCGTTTTCCCGAGAAAGATCGCGGGCTTGCCCTCGGGCGTTTCCGATTCCGGGACGATCGGAAGCGTCGCTCCCGTGGCCCGGGCGAGGCATGATTGCAACAACGCCGCTGCCTCGGAGATCTTCGCAGGGTCCGCGCTCTGATCGGAAACGGCGATGACGTAATCCGATTTGCCGTCGGCGATGAGCGTGAGTTTTTCCGCGTTGACGAAGGGAGCCATCGCGAAAAGGCAGGCAAGCAGGAATCGGGTTTTCATGGGAAGGGCTGTTCTCAAGGGCTGGATCGAAACGGACCTAGATCGACTGACAGTCGGTTGAACAATGTGGCGCAGGCTTGCAGCCTGCGGATCGCCGGTTGAAAACCGGCGCCACGCCGGGAAACTTCCTTATCCCGACCTAGTTCGGGTAAAACGGAAACAGGTGCTTCAATTCTTCCAAGGTCGGCTGGCGTCCGTATTCACTGACCTCGAAGGTTTCCGCGTATTTCACCGCCTTCCCTCGTTCCTCTCCATAGAGGTCGATCAGCAACTCGCGATAGGTATCCGCCTCCCGGCTCTGCATGCCGGCCCAGCGTTGCTTCGACCAGAATCGGCGAGCGGCGTCATCGCTGGCGGGCGGCGCCACCACCTTACCGCGGTCCCGCTCATAGACCTGGGAGACGATTTCGTGCAGGCCATCCATTTTCTGAACGAAGGCGTCATCGAGCGCGACCGCGATATCCGGCTCAAACGGACGCGGCGTGGTGAATTTGTCGCTGGTGAAGAGAAACACCGGCATGCTTTCGAGCGCGGGAACCTCCGGGCAGAAGCGGCGCGCCGTGACGAGGAAAGACGAGTCCTGCATCAACTGGGCGACGGCGCGGTGGTCGGGATGATAATCCGAGGCACGGTGGCCAATGACGACATCGGCCCGCCATTCGCGCATCACCCGGACGAAGAGTTCCCGGGTTTCCAGGTCCGGCACGAGAGCCCCATCGGAAATATCGAGAACTCGCGCAGTGACGCCCAGCTTTTCGGCGCAGGCTTCCACTTCGGCTTTTCTGCGCACGGCGATTTCCTCGCGGGTCCCGGGTCGGTCGCTCAGGTCGCCGTTGGTGGCGGAGACCAGCAGGACATGATGGCCGAGGCGCGCCCATTTCACCGCCGTGCCCCCGGCCTTGTATTCCGCGTCGTCCGGATGCCCCCCGAAAACGACGATTCGCAATTTGTCGCCGTCTTTGTTGTCATCGGCGGCGTGCGTCACTGCGGCAATCATGACCAATAAGGCCACGAGGAAGAGGGAGGCGGGTTTCAGGAATGGATTCATTCTTGGTGAGGTCTTGGTGAGGTCTTGGTGAGGGGTTCGTTCGGGTTTCGATCCGGCAGGTTGTCATTAGGGCTGGGGGCGGCTCACCGGAACACCAGTTCCCCGAACACGGACATGTCGTGAAAGGTCCGGGACTGGATGTTGGGTGACCAGAGATAGACCACGGCATCTCTCGACGTCTCCGCGCCCTCGGGGAACTGGTTGCGGCCGATATTCATGGTCCAGGTGGCGCCGGGCTTGGGCGCCTCGACCTCCAGGGTGGCGAAAGGGACATGCAACTCGGCGGTCCAGACTTTCTGTTCCTTGTCGATGTGGACGGCGTAATCCCAGTCGCCGTTCCAGTTCAGTTCGAAATCCTGGTAGAGCGGGTGATCGGGCGCCTCGTGATAACCGAAGCGGCGGTCGAGGGCGGAATCGGGCGCGGGATTGATCATGAAATGGTAGTAGAGCCGCCGCGTGCCGATCGGGTCGATGACCAGTTCCAGGTTTTCCTGTCGCCACGCGGTCCCGTCACGACCGACGGGCTCGATTCGATCGAGTTCCCCCGGAGTGGCAACCCGGGCGTGGAAAGCGATCGTGAGGCCATCGGCGTCGTGGCCGATCTTGAACTGCGTCTCGCTGAGCCCCCGCCCCATCGCGATCTCGCCGACGTCCTGGAACTCCAGCTTCTCCCAGGCCGGGTCATCGAGTTTGCCATCGAGCGTGATTCCTTCGACTGGGTGCGCCTCGGTTCGCTTCTTGCCGACGCCGGGCAGAACTCCTTTTTCCCGGAGCAAATCGAAGTCCCAGTTGAAGGGAGCGCCCTTGCCGACCTGGCGATGGACCTTGTAATCCGACCCGGCGAAAGGCCCGGGCAAGCCCTCGACCACGGTCGGATTACCGC
>JAUIGT010000560.1 GCA_030432615.1 Verrucomicrobiia bacterium | reverse complement strand
CAACCGGGGAGAACCGACCCGAATCTCCGAGAAACGCCGAAGGCTGAATCCCCTTTTCTGCCTTCCCTGAATCGTCAGGTGATTTCTTGGATTTGGTATCAGATCACCTCCGGCACATGGCGGAACTTCGACCTCGGCGGGCGCTGGTAGTCCTCGTGGGCCGGCCGGGGCGGCAATTCCAGCGGCTCGTTGTTCTGGGCGTGCTGATGGGGGATCTGCTCCAACAGGTGGCGAATGCAGTTGAGCCGGGCCCGGCGCTTGTCGTCGGCCTCGATCACATACCAGGGCGACTCGTCGGTGTCGGTGTGCTCCATCATCCGATCCTTGGCCTTGGAATATTCCACCCAGCGTCCGCGCGATTCGATATCGACCGGGCTCAGCTTCCACCGCTTCATGGGATCCTCGACCCGTTTCTGGAAGCGTCGTTCCTGTTCTTCCTCGCTCACGGAAAACCAGTATTTGATCAGGATGATCCCCGACCGGATCAGGAGGTGCTCGAATTGCGGACAGGATTCGAGAAACTCCTCGTATTGCTCGTCGCTGCAGAATCCCATCACCCGCTCAACCCCTCCCCGGTTGTACCAGCTGCGATCGAACAGCACCATCTCGCCCGCCGCCGGCAGGTGCTCCACGTAACGCTGGAAATACCACTGGGTCTTTTCCCGCTCCGTCGGGGTGCCCAGGGCCACGACCCGGCAGTGCCGGGGATTGAGATGCTCGGTGATCCGCTTGATGACCCCCCCTTTGCCCGCGGCGTCACGTCCTTCGAAAAGAACCACCACCCGCATCCCGTGCTCGATGACCCAGCCCTGCATCTCCACCAGTTCCTCCTGGAGATTCGCCAGCGTCTTCTCGTAGACCTTGCGCTTGAGGCGTTTGAACTTCTCTTCTTCGGGATCGGGCTTGGTATTTTTCGTCATGTCTCCAGGGGCACGGGCTCGGGTTCCGCTGTCGCGGCCGCCGGCTCGGTCTCGATCACCCGGGCGATCCGCTTGGCAAAGTAGTAGATGCGTTTGAGATTCTCGATCAGATCGGACTCGATGCGAAAGACTTTCATGCGATCCGGCTCTTGAGCCCCGAGCCGGCGAACGAGGTGGTCGTTGGCCTGGTCCGCCAGGCGATTGATTTCCGCTTTCGCCCCCACCACCTCGCCGGCGGCGGCGGCATTCCCATCCACCAGGGCGCGCACCACCGCGTCCACACTCCAGCAGACCCTGCGATGCAATTCGCCCAACTGCTCCGCCGTGCCCGCACTGATCGCCACCCCGAGCCGCAAGCGCTCGGCTCCCGCCTCGCAAAGATCCGTTTCCACCATGTCGCCTATGCTTTCGAAATGGTTCGCCGCCGCCAGGTATTCACGCAGGCGCCGTGCCTCCCCGGCCGTCAGATCGCGTTGGGAGAGCCGGCCGAGATAGGAAACGATCGCGCCGTGGAGGGCGTCGATGTCGTCGTCCTGGCGCCGCAGTTCCTCGAGGTCCTCCCGCGATCCGTAAAGGATCTTGGGTAGCGCACCATGCAGGACCCGCAGGGTGCCGGCGCCGAGCCGGGAAAGCTCCAGCCGGGTCAGGTCGAGTGCGGTGGACGCGTTCCCCAGGTAGAAATCGTCGAGGTAGCGCACCTCGCCCAACATGCGGGCGTCTTCCTCGCGATCGCGCACCAGTTTCCGAACCAGCCAGGCCAACGGGCCGGTAAAGCCGACCATGAGAACGGCGTTGGAGAGATTGAAGACGGTGTGCGCGTTCGCGATCTGCCGGGGAGTTTCCGCCGCCAATCTCGCGGTGCCCTCCAGTTCCGCGTGTACCGGCGACAGCCAGCGCACGAGTTCTCCCAGTTGAGGAACGAAGGCAAACCAGAGCGCCACGCCGACCAGGTTGAACACCACGTGGGCCACCGCCGCCTGCAAGGCCGTCCGCGGTTTCCCGATGGCGCCGAGCAGCGCCGTCACGCAGGTACCGAGGTTGGATCCGAAAACCAGATAGATCCCGGCCTCCAGGGAGATGTATCCCTGGCCCGCCAGCACGATCACCATCACCGTGGTCGCCGAGGAACTCTGGACGGCCGCGGTCACCACCGCTCCCGCCACGATCCCCAGCAACGGTTGATCCATCCGCCGCATGAACTCGATGAACGGGGCGAAGTCCCGCAACGGTCTCGTGGCTTCGCTCATCAACTCCATTCCGAAGAAGAGCAGCCCGAGACCCATCACCATCAGTCCGTAGAAGGCGCTCCGCCTCTCCCGCCGGAACAGCTGCCAGGCAAAGCCTCCCGCGACCAGGACGAGGGCGTATTGGGTCACCTTGAAGGCCACGATCTGCGCGGTGATGGTCGTTCCCACGTTGGCTCCCATGATGACTCCGATCGCCTGGGAGAGCGTCATGAGGCCGGCCGCCACGAACCCGATCACCAGCACCGTGGTCACCGAGGAGGACTGGATTACCGCCGTCGTCACCGCGCCGGCGAAGGCTCCCTTGAGCGGATTCGTAGTCAACCGGGAGAGAAAACTCCGCATCCGCGCTCCAGCGACCAGGCGCAGGCCACGCGTCATCTGATCCATGCCGAAGAGGAACAAGGCCAGGCCACCAAGCAACCCCATGGCGAGAGGGCCGACTTCGAGGGAATCCGTTGCCGCGAGAAGTGGGATCATGAAAACGAACGGGCGCACCTCCCGAAGGAAACCGCGCCCGATTCGCGAATGTTACGAAATTGTCACATTGGAAAGCAAGCGCGATTCCCGCCCGATCACCCGGAAAACGCCTCCGCCCCGGATTTCCAGGCTTCAGCCCATCATCGCCCACCGCCCCAGGCCCGCGAGACAGCCGGCGGCCACCAGCCAGAGGACCTCGACCTTCCACCGCAGCGCCACGAAGAGGGCCAGCGCGCAGAGCCCGATGCCGAACCAGTCCGGGCGCGTCTCGGGGAACAGGACATGGAGCCCGAACCAGATGGCGAGGTTGAGGATCACCCCCACCACCGCCGCGGTGATGGTGGAGAGCGCCGCCGTCAGTCCCGCATGACCGTGGAGGCGCTCGATGAAGGGCGCCCCGAGAAAGATCCAGAGGAAACAGGGAACGAAGGTCACCCAGGTCGTCATCAGGGCTCCGAGCGTTCCCGCCAACAGCGGATCCATTTCTCCCGGATGCTGCCAGGCCCCCACGAAGCCGACGAACTGAACCACCATGATAAGCGGTCCGGGCGTGGTCTCCGCCAGGCCGAGACCGTCGAGCATCTGTTCGGCCTCGAGCCAGCCATGATCCTCGACCGCCTTCTGCGCCACGTAGGGCAGCACCGCATAGGCACCGCCGAAGGTAACCATGGCGGCCTTGCTGAAGAAGATTCCCTCCTGGGTGATGGTGTGTCTCGGCCCGAGGGTCTGCGAAGCCAGGAAAACCGGCGTCCACCACAGCAGGAGTCCCACCAGCAGCGCGATCGCCACGCGTTTTCCCTCGCCCATGCGACCGCGATTCTCCTCCGTCGAAACCGCGTCATCGTTCGCCTTTCGATTCGAGGAAATGAGAAACCATTTCAGCCCCAGACGAGCGCCCAACCAACCGAGCCCCCCGGCTCCGGCGACGATGGCGGGGAACGGTGTCTTCAGGAAAAAGATCGCGACAAACGCCGCCGCGGCCAGCGTCCACATGACCGGGTTCCGCAGCGCCTTTTTGCCGATCCGGAAGACGGCCCCGATGACGATGGCCAGGACCACGGGTTTCAGTCCGGCGAAGGCCGCCGCCACCGGTGCGAGATCCCCGAAGGCGAGGTAGATGTAACTCAAGGCCCAGAGCACGAACACGCTCGGCAACACGAAGAGGGCACCGGCGACGAGCCCGCCCCAGGTGCGATGAAGCAGCCAACCGCAGTAGGTGGCCAGTTGCTGCGCCTCGGGACCGGGCAGCAGCATGCAGAAATTCAGCGCGTGGAGAAAGCGGTCGTTCTCGATCCACCTCCTCCGGTCCACCAGTTCCGTGTGCATGATCGCGATCTGCCCCGCCGGACCGCCGAAGCTGATGAAG
>JAUIGT010000559.1 GCA_030432615.1 Verrucomicrobiia bacterium | reverse complement strand
CCGTGCGCCAGCGATAGCGCGTCGTAGAGCGCGGTCCCACCGTCGGCGAAGAGCGAATCGACCTGTCGAAGCAACTGGTCCCGATTCGGTCCCATGGGCACGTCCTCCGCCAACCAATAGTTCTGGTCGTTGAAAGGAAGGAGCGAGAACCGATCCTGTTCGCCGAGCATGTCGATCAGTTGACGAGCGCCGTTCTTGGCGTTCTGCATCTTCTGTTGCTGTCGCATCGAGCCGGAAGTGTCCAGCACGAGTACCACGTTCGATTTCTTCTTTCGCAGTTTCCAGAGATCGAGAATGGCCTGCATCACCGGCACCTCGGGAACTTCGAGGGTGGTCTGCGGTTGGGCGGGATCGACTCCGTGGGCGGCGTCGAATGGCTCCCCCAGTGAGAGAGAAACGTCGGCCGGCCGGAATCCGAAATCTTTGGCCCGTTCCTGCTGCGGGGTGCCGGTGAGAAAGGCGATGTATTTTTCCGCCGCTTCCCGATGGGCCGGAGTCACCCAGTCGCGATCGACGATGCCGACCGGATGATCGGAATAGAAGGTGCCCTCCTTCGGGTAGATGGCGACCACGGGGAAGGGGAGTCCGGAATCCCCGTAGCTCTCGATCACCATGTTTTCGTAGAGGACGGCGGCGCTGAGGTACTCGGGTCCGTTCTCGAACATCTTCCTCCCGAAAAAGCCGGTGGAGCGACCGTAGTGGACGATGGCGCTCTCGATCTCCTCGAGGTAGTTGCCGGTGGCGGGGTTCTTGACGTCGTCCAGTGTCAGGCCCTGGACCTTGCCGGTGGCGGCATAGGTTTCGGCGAACAGGGAGATGATACCGCTGTTGGAGTATTCAGGATGGGTGTGGCCGAAGCGAAAGCGTCCCCACTGCGGGAAGCCTTTGCCCTTCCAGCCCTGCTCATCGAGAGCCATGGCGTGAACGTCCGCCCATCCGAGCGCGCGGTCGGGCCACCCGAGGGCCTCGGCCATTGGCTTCCACATCGCGATGACCACCGGCGAAAGCACGAGGTTCTCCGTGTCGCCTACGAGGTTGCGGCCCAGCTTCGTTTGCGATTCCGCATTTCCGAGCTTGATGAACGCTTCCGATGCCGGACTGACGAGGTGGGTCTCCCGCTTGTTCTCGAGAATCTCGGCCACGCATTCGCCGGATCCCATGGCGATGTGCTCGACCTGGATGATCTCTCCCGAGCCGATGGTTTGCCTGGCGGCGTTGAACTCGGTGGTGAGGGCGTCGATCCATTTCGCCTTTTCCGAGCCCGCGGTGAAGGTGAGGCGGATCGTTTTCGCGGGCGGAGAAGCGGTTTCCTTCTTGGAAGGGGGAGGCTCCTCGGGAGCCGACCCCCCGCCGCAACCAGCAAGGAACAACGAGAGAGACAGGGTGCAGAGGAGGGCGAAACGATTCATCACGTGTGGAGAATTTGCCAAATTTTAAAAATCCGGCGATTCCAAATAACCGTCGATTCTGCAATGGTGACCTTTTCGTCAGATTGGCACCATGGCCGATTCCGTTGTCGCGTCCTTGAACTCTTCGCGGGCGGCGGCGTAGGATGAGGGCATGAGTTCCTTTTCTCCCTCTTCCCGCCGCGATTTCTTCAAGACTGCCTCGATTGCCGGGCTCGGTGCCGGACTTTCCACCGCCGCCATGACCGGAGTCGTCCGGGCGCAGCTGCCGCGCTCGGCTGCCGAGGCCGATTTCACGGTGCAGAACGGCAACATCAAGCAGTCCATCATGGGCTGGTGCTTCCGGGATCACTTCGACGCCATCGAACTGGCGAAGCATTGCAAGGAGATCGGCCTGGTGGCGATGGAGGGCATTCCCCGCGAAGCCTATCCCGAGGTCAAGAAGATGGGCTTGGAGATTTCCCTGGTCAGCAGCCACGGCTTCGCCAAGGGGCCCTGCGATCCGGAACACTACGACTACGCCATCAAGGAACTCGAATCGGCCATCGAGGCGGCGGCTGAGGTCGGCTGCAAGAAGGTGATCACCTTTACCGGGATGCGATTCGACGGCATGGACGAAGAGAAAGCCATCGCCGATTGCCTCAAGGCCTGGAAACAGGTGCTGCCGATGGCCGAAAAGAACGGGGTCACCTTGGTGCTGGAGCACCTCAATTCCCGCGACGACACCCACCCGATGAAGGGGCACCCGGGTTACTTCGGTGACGACGTCGAACTCTGCATCGACATGGTGAAGGCGATCGGTTCGGAGAACTTCAAGCTCCTCTTCGACATCTATCACGTGTCCATCATGAACGGCGACGTCATCCGCCGCATCCGCCAGTATCACGAGCTGATCGGCCACTACCACACCGCCGGGAACCCGGGGCGCGCCGAGATCGACGACACCCAGGAGATCAACTACCCGCCCATCATGCGGGAGATCCTCAAGACCGGCTACGACGGCTATGTGGCCCAGGAGTTCATCCCGACCTGGGACGATCCGATTCTCGCGCTCCGGCACGCGGCCATGACCTGTGATGTGTAGGAGGAGTTTTCAGTTTTCGGTTTTCCGTTTTCAGTGGGCGGCAAGCGTCGGCTTGCTGTTGGGATGGTTGGTCGCGTCGGTTCCGGCTCAGGAATCTCCGACGACGGGCGAAATCCGGAGTCTCGAGAGCCATTTCGAGGCCGACAAGGAGAACCAGATGATGCGTGCCTACCTGCGCAAGCGGGTACACGCGGCACTGGACGAGCGGCGGGAGCGGTTCGAGGCACTGGAGACACCGGAGCAGATCTCGGCCTACCAGGATCGGCTGAAGTCGTTTTTCCGGGAGACCGTCGATCTCGATTCCTTCGAGCGTGCCCCCCTGAATGCGCGGGTGACGGGAAAGCTGGAGCGCGACGGCTATTCGGTCGAGAAAGTGATCTTCGAGTCGCTGCCGGGTTTCTCGGTAACGGCCAATCTCTACCTGCCCGCTGGCGAGGGACCCTTTCCCGGAATCCTGCATCCCTGCGGCCACTCTGCCAACGGGAAGGCCTATGTCGCCTACCAGCGGGCGAATATCCTTCTGGCGAAGAACGGTTTTGCCGTGCTGTGCTACGACCCGATCGGGCAGGGGGAGCGGCTGCAGCTGATCGATCCCGAGACGGGGAAAAAACTCGGCGGTTCCAGCGAGCACATGGTCCTCGGAGTAGCGCCGGTCCTGCTGGGGCGGAGCCTCGCCTCCTACATGATCTGGGACGGCATGCGCGGGATCGACTACCTCCAGTCGCGGCCCGAGGTCGATCCGGATCGGATCGGCTGCACCGGAAATTCCGGGGGCGGCAACATGACCAGCTTCCTGATGGCGCTCGACGAACGCATCGAGGCCGCGGCGCCCGGCTGTTTCATGACGACGACACGGCGCAAGAACGAGAAGCCGGGGCCCGGCGATCCCGAACAGAATCTCTTCGCCCAGACGCGGGAGGGGTTGGACCATCCCGACTTCACGATCATCCGCGCGCCGAAGCCGACCCTGATTCTCGCCGCGACCCACGACTACGTGCCCATCGAGGGAGCCTGGGACGCCTTTCGCCAGGCGAAGCGCATCTATACGAAGCTGGGGTATCCCGAGCGGGTGGACCTGATCGAGGTCCCGGAGAAGCACGGGTTTTCCAAGCCGCTGCGCGAGGGTGCAGTGCGGTTCTTCGCGCAGTGGTTGAAAGGGGAGCACGTGGAGATATTCGAACCGGAAGAGGTGGCGACGGAAAAGGATGAAGATTTGTTCGCAACGCCGGAGGGGCAGGTGATGGCGATGGAAGGAGAGCGGTCCTTGTTCGAGGTGAATCGGGAGCGGGCCGAGGAGTTGAACGCGGCAAGAGGGAAGTCATGGGGACTACAGGGGGAAAAGGAGCAAAGGCAAATCATACGCGAGCCCCTGGGGCTCGAGGTGGAAATTCAACCGAGTGAAATGGAGTTTGCCGGGTTTGGAAGCGCTGTGATGAGTGGAGGTGGAAGTAGTGAGTTTCGTGAGCTGCTTTTCGAGCCCGAGACAGGAATCAGGCTTCCTGCCTTCCTGAGTCGAGGAAAGGCGCACAGCGAGCCATGGGCTCGAAAC
>JAUIGT010000558.1 GCA_030432615.1 Verrucomicrobiia bacterium | reverse complement strand
GGCCAGCATGAGGGGAAGTCCGAGAAGGTGGATGCCGGGAATGAGCACGCTGGTGAGATCGAGATTGGCGAAATTATGCAGCGCCCAGTTGAGGACCACGCCACCGACCAGCAGCCCCTCCGCGACGAGGATGGCGAGGAGGAGGAAGAACAGCTCCCCTTCCCCGATACCGATCAGCCTCGCGGTGAAAGGCGTCGGTTCCTCCCGCTTCCGAAGGTAGAGCATGAGGCTGAACACGTAGAGCTGGGTACCGGTGATGCCGCCCAGCAGGAGCAGCGCCTTGGAGTGAAGATCGAATACGTTCAGCCCGAAAACCTCCCGCGGTCCCAGCATCAAGGCCAGGAACTGCAGCAGCGAGCATACGGCCAGGATCGCGAGCCCGGAAAACTCGAACAGCCTCGGCCGTTCCGAGAGAATGAAGAGCAGGTGCCGCATCCCATCCCGCCAGGTCCGCAGGTGGGCGACGCGATCCGCCGGCCCCGCGCGCAAGCCGGAGGGAATCTCCACCGTGCTGGCGTCGTGCTTCAACGCCTTGATGAGCAACTCCGAGGCGAACTCCATGCCATCGGACCGGATGCCCCAGGTCGCGTAGGCCGTTTTCCGGATGCAGCGGAACCCGGAATTGCAATCGGACAACCGCCCGCGAAAGAGCACGTTGATCAACCAGGTCAGCACCGGCGTTCCCAGGTGACGATGCAGCGGCGGCATGGCCCCGTCCTCGATCCTGCCTGTCATCCGCGAGGCGATGGCCATGTCGGCGTCGGCCTCGATCGCTTTTTCGTAGAGCGGCAGAGCGTCCTCGTAGAGGTAGGTGCTGTCCGCGTCGGCGAACATCACGTAGGTCCCCTGCGCCGCCTCGATTCCTCCGCGCAGGGCCGCACCGTATCCGCGTCGCTCCACCGGGACCACCCGGGCTCCCTGCTCTCGGGCGATCTCCGCGGATCGATCGGTGCTCCCGTTGTCGGCGACCACGATCTCGTAGTCGAGTCGGTCACCCGCCGAATCGAGGGATTTCCGCACCGCCCGGATGCATCCTTCGAGGGTTTTTTCCTCATTGAGGCAGGGGAAAACAAATGTCAGGTCCATGGAAGTTCCTCTCTTGGCGCTCGGAGCCCGCCCAATGTGCCGAACTGAGCGAATCGGACAACCCGAAAATCACTCGTGATTCCGCCACGTTGGGGTAATGGTCCCCTGCCTTTCCCCAGCTCATGAAAGATCTCGTCGAAAATCGCCGTCGCATCTCGCTCGGGCAGAAAGCCCGCCTCGCCACCGAAGTCGTTCGCCAGAACGGGTTTCTCTGGACCGGTTGCCTCGGCGGCTACTACCTCGCGAGTGCCGTGGCCGACCGCGCCTTCGCCGCCATGGACGCGCTTCGCAAGCGTCACGGTCTGCCCGGGCTCAACAGCGCCAGCCTCAACAAGCTCATCTGGGAATCCTGGGACTGGCAGGCGCAGGGCGAGGAGTGGACCCCATCCCCGGAATGGAAGCAATCGGTCATCGACCGAATCCTGAAGAAGCACATGCCCGAGGGCGGCACCATCGTGGAAATCGGTCCCGGCGGCGGACGCTGGACCGACGAGCTGCGGAGGATCGCGAAAAAACTCATCGCCATCGACATCTCCGAAGAGTGCCTCCGCGTTTGCCGGGACCGCTTTGCCGACTGCGACAACATCGAGTTCGTCCTGACTCCCGGCAACGAACTGCCCGGCGTGGAGGACGGCTCCGTCGATGCCCTGTGGTCCTTCGACGTGTTCGTTCACATCAACCGCACCGAGGTGGAGGGCTATGCGGAGGAATTCCGACGCGCCCTCAGGCCCGGCGGGATCGGCGTGCTCCACCATGGCACCACCGGGGGCGCCACCGGCGGCTGGCGGAGCAACATGACCGCCGAGAGCATGATCGAGGTACTGAAGAACGCGGGGCTCGAAATCGTCGATCAGTTCACCAGCTGGACTGATGGCGAACACGAGCACCAGGCCGGCCTCTACCAGGACGCGATCACCGTGTTCAAGCGCCCGTAGGCGGCGTCGCCAGACGGCGGCCCAACGACCGACTTCCCACGCTCGCGATCCACACTCCGGCAGGCGGGGGCCCAGGCCTGAAAAACTCCGCCCGATCAGGCCAGGATCTCCTTCACCACCCGGGTCGGTTCGACGCCGGTGAGACGCATGTCGAGGCCCTGGAACTTGTAGGTGAACCGCTCGTGGTCGATGCCCAGCAGGTGCAGCATGGTCGCGTGGAGGTCGTGCACCGATACCTTGTCGATGACCGCGTTGTAGCCGAGTTCGTCGGTCTCGCCGTAGCTGGTGCCGCCCTTGATGCCGCCGCCGGCGAGGAAGAGCGAGAATCCCTTGATGTGATGATCGCGCCCGGTTCCCTGGGCCATCGGGGTGCGACCGAACTCGCCGCCCCAGACGATGAGGGTGTCCTTGAGCATGTCGCGCTGCTTCAGATCCTCGATCAGCGCCCAGGTGCCCTGGTCCACCAGCTTGGCCACATTGGTGATGCCGGCCTTGACGCCGCCGTGGTGATCCCATCCCCGGTGATAGAGATGGATGAAACGCACCCCGCGCTCGGCGAGGCGACGCGCCAGCAGGCAGTTGCTGGCGAAGGAACCGTCGCCCGGGGTGGCTCCGTACATGTCGAGCACATGCTGCGGTTCCCCGGAAAGGTCGGTCAGTTCGGGCACGCTGGCCTGCATCTTGAAGGCCATCTCGTACTGGCTGATCTTGGCGGCGATCTCGGGATCATCGACCAGCTTGTTGCGGGTCCGGTTGAGGGCGTTGACGGCATCGACCACCTGGCGTTGGTCGTCTCGGTTCACCCCGGAAGGGTTGCCGACATAGAGCACCGGGTCGCCCTTGGAGTGAAACGGCACCCCCTGGAAACGGCTCGGGAGAAATCCGCTGTGCCACTGGCGTGACGCGATCGGCTGGGACTGGCCGCCGCCCTCGGACGCCAGGACCACGAAACCGGGCAGGTCTTCGGCTTCACTGCCGAGCCCGTACTGGATCCACGAACCCATGCAGGGTCGTCCCGAGATCTGGGTGCCGCAGTTCATGAAGGTATGGGCCGGATCGTGGTTGATCTGCATCGTGGTCATCGACCGCACGATGGCGATGTCGTCGGCGATCTTCCCGATGTGGGGAAACTGGTCGGTGATCATCTGGCCCGACTCTCCGTAGCGCTCGAACTGGTGCTGAGGCCCGAAACACTTCAGTTCCTTGTTCTGCAACTGGGCGATGGGTTGCCCCTCGGTCAGCGAAGCGGGCATCGGTTTGCCGTCCATCTCGGCGAGCTTCGGCTTGTAGTCGAAGGTCTCGAGGTGCGAGGGCCCGCCCGCCATGCAGAGGAAAATGACGCGCTTCGCCTTGGGCGCGAAGTGGGGCTCGATGGCGCCGCGCCAGGGACCGGAACCGGGAGTGTTCTTCGCGGAACCGGCCGTCTCGGCCATGAGCTGACGGGTCAGGGCCAAGGAGCCGATGCCGACGGTGGCCTGGTTGATGAAAGCGCGGCGGGAAAGGTCTGCGGGGTTCATGAAAAAAAGGGGGGGAAGCTTGGGGCGGGGAGAAAACTCAGAAGCGCGAGGTCGTCTCGTAGGCGTTGAGGATGGTGCGCGCCACCTGGGTCCAGGCGGCGAGTTCGATCGGGTCGGCCTTCCCCGGAAGCGGCGAGGCACCGATGGTGGTGAATGCCTTGGCCGACTCGGCATCGGACCCGTAGCGTGCCTGCTGTTTTTCCAACAGGTCGGAGAGAATGGCTTTCTCCGCATCGGTGGCTCCGCGACCGGTGGCCCGTTTCCAGGCCCAGTCGATCCGACCGGCATCGTCGGCCGGAAGGGCCACGATCTGCTGGGCGAAGGCCCGGGAGGCTTCGACGAATTGCGGGTCGTTCAGCAGCACCAGCGCCTGCTGCGGAGTGTTCGAACGCGGGCGCTCGGCGGTGCATTCCTCGCGGCTCGGCGCGTCGAAGGCGATCATGGCCGGGTGAGGGAAGGTGCGGCACCAGAAGGTGTAGAGTCCGCGGCGATAGAGTCCGTCCCCGG
>JAUIGT010000557.1 GCA_030432615.1 Verrucomicrobiia bacterium | reverse complement strand
GAAGATCGCCGAGACCGGCAGCCGCGAGGGCATCGACTTCGAGGGCAACTACGCCATGGAGGAGATCGAGGAACTCGTCTCGGTGATGAAGAAACTGATGCGGGTCCGCGACACCATCCTCCGGGTAAACCTGGAATACATCCGCTCCGCCGCCATGGAGGACGACTACCGGACCGAGCCGCCGTTCCGCCTCCAGGGTTCCTACCGGAACATGAACCGCATCGCCGAAAAGGTTCTTCCCATCATGACCGACGAGGAGGTCGAGGCGACCATCTTCGATCACTACGAAAACGAGGCCCAGACCCTCACCACCGGCGCCGAGGCCAACCTGCTCAAGTTCCGGGAACTGGAGGGTGTTCTCACGGAGGAGGAGACCGAGCGCTGGGAAGACATCAAGCGCAAGTTCAACCGCAACCTCCTCATGGGCGGCCGCGGCGACAACGATCCGGTCTCGCGCGTCGTCGGCACCCTCGCCGGATTCTCGGAGGGCCTCGGTCGCATCGAGGGCGTGCTCTCCAAGGCCGCCGAGCAACAGGGGCAGCCGGCCACGCTCGCGGACATCACCGTGGAAAAACTCGAACGCATCATCGGCGAACTCCGCGCTGTCCCCGTGAACGTCGAGATCAAGGTGGTGCCGGTCCACGAGGGCGAGGGTGAACCGGCCAGCCCCGCAAAAAAGAAATCGGCGAAGAAGAAGCGGATCGGCGGCAAGGCGGAAAATCTCCCGGTGGACGTCGAATCGTCCGTGGAGCAGGGTGACCCATGATTTTGCGCGCGATTGCGACCGGTCTGCTCCTGCTTGCCGCCTTCCCCGACGGGACCCGATGCGAGGACGAGGAGCCCGGCGCCTTTCATCAGTCCTACGGTCCGCACCTGGCCCAGCGGCTGGACGTGATCGTTCCCGAGAATGCCGACGGCACGCCGCTTCCCATCCTGGTCTTCTTTCACGGCGGCGCCTGGACGCATGGAGACAAGCTCATCTATCGCCGATTCGCCAAGGCGGTCGCCCGCGAGGGCTTCGTGGTGGCGACCCCCAACTACCGGAAGTTTCCCCTCGTCCGTTATCCCGATTTCATGCACGACGCCGCGACCGCGGTCTCGTGGATCGCGAAGAACGCCGACCGATTCGGCGGAGATCCCTCCCGCATCCTGCTCGGAGGCCATTCGGCCGGCGGACACATGGCGGTGTTGCTCGCGCTCGAACCGCGCTTCCTGGAAGCGGAAGGAATTTCCCCCGACCAGATCCGGGGTGTGGCCGGACTCGCGCCGCCGCTCGCGTTGGACGAAAACCGCTGGCAACTCGTGGAGCCGATTTTCGGGGACGATTGCGCGCCCGGGATCGCTCAGCCGGCCCTGCTTTCCGACGGGGAACACCCGCCGATCTTTCTCACGGCGGGCGGGCTCGATTCGGTGGTGCCCGATGAATCGGTCGAGCGGGCCTACGCCCGGCTGGACGAGGCCGGCGGCCCGGTCGAGTTCACCCGCTACCCGCTGCGCGGCCACGTCACCGTGCAGCCTCTCCTGCCCGGAGAGAACGGAAACGGCAAACCGTTTCGCGATCTCGTCGCCTTCCTCCACGAGGCCGGCACCGCGGACACGAAAAAGGCGAACGCGGCAGGAAGCCACGTCCGCCTTCTCGCGGAACGGAATGGGAATGCGGAAAATCAGTAGTAGAACCGGAGACCGGCCATCACCGCCTGGTCGTCCTCGTTGAAGAGACCGGCCACCTTCACGGCCAGCGAGTCGGTGATGTTGGCGACCACGCCGACGTTGGTTTCGAAGAGATCTTCGCCTTCCTCGAAGAACACGTAGTAGACGTTGGCGAACAGCTCGATGCCGTTGGTGACGCAGTAGCGGAATCCGGGACCGACATAGCCGCCCCAAGTCTCGTCGTCGTAGCCCCAGGGCCCGTCGAAGTAGCTGTAGATGCCGCCGGCTTCGAGGTTGAGGTGGAAACACTTGCTCACGGGCATCGCGTAGCCGAGGCCGGCGGTGGCGCCCACGAGATCGACATCGGCATTGTCGATGGAGGAAGAGGTCCAGTCGCCGGAGGCGGTAAAGTAGACGTTGCCGACCAGGCTCTTCGACAGGTTCACGGCGGCGCCGTGACCGTCATCGAGGGTATCGAATCCGGTGTAGACGTACTGGACATCGATGAAGTCGTAGGAGAGGCACTCCTCCTCGACCATGGGAGCGGCGGGAACGACTTCCTTGGCGCCGGAACCGGCGAAGGTGGGTGAAAGTCCCGCGGCGAGAATCGCGAGAGCGGCGAGCGGGGTGAGGGTGCGTGTCTGGTTCATCTCCTTGGGTGAGTTGGGGTTTTCAACCATTCGGGGCTCGAAACAAACCGCCCCGATTTCGCACGAGAATACCAAGGGAAATTAAGTTAGTCAAACTTTCTATATTTACTAAAATTCCGTCAATGCGTAATGGTTGGGGATGGTCGGAGATTCGGCGCGCGATCCTGCCACGTCGCGTAGCGACCGCTCACCGTCACAGGGACACCGACCCAAGGCAGTTCTCATACCGAATTCCAATAACCTCTGGACGATTGATTGAAATGACAAAAAAGGATCCCAGCCTTCGGTTGATTTTTGTGATGCGAGCCTTCGCCTCCCGGATGCTTCGTTCCGCCTCGGTCAGGTAGCTCGCTACCTTCCCTCAGCGCGCCTCGCACCGAGAACCGAAGGTCTCGCAAATCGTCCAGATCTTATTTGGATCCGGCATCAGACTTTCAGCGTGAGGATTCCCCCGCAATCCTCGCAGGGAAGCCCGGCGCTCTCGTAGGGCGTCCGACAGCGCGGGCAAACGGCCACGGGTTTCTCGCTCGACTCGGAGAAATCCGAATTTCCCCCAGCGTCACATTTCTCGATCAAATCGAGAAGCGCAGGCCGGAAATGACGACGGCGAAAACTCTCTGCCGTCTCGCACGCGGCCCCGCCTTCGCCCGTCGACGGAATCGGGTGATCGGCGTCACGCCGGATGGCGTCGGCCAGCTTCCCGCGCTCCTCGTCCGTCGCCAGCGCCGCCGCGATCGCCAGCGGATGCGAATCCGGGAGAAAGCCCTTCGACAAAACGTCCAGGCTGCGAATGGCGTAGTGGGGAAAGACCAGGGCGAAGAGGAGATGCTGCCACCGATCCGCCTTCTGCCGCGGATAGAAACGCCGGTGGAGGTGGAAGAACTCGAACCCGATCTGCCACATCAGCAACCAGGCGGCGAGCAGGACGAGGTAGAACCGGGTGTCGTCCTGGTAGCGCCAGTAGGCGAAGGGAAGCACGAGGAACACGAGCAGAAACAGCGTCGCGCAACTGAATCGCAGCCCGCTCGTGGCCCGGCGGAAAAACGCCGCCCGTCGCGCCGCCACCCGCGGATCGAACCGCCGCCGCATCCATCGGTCGATGGCCGCCTCCCGCCGCGCCGGATCGCTTTCCCGCCGGATCGTCTCGATCCCCCGCGCCAGCGCCGCCGCTCCCGACCGGGTGGCGCTGCGGGCAAACCGCTTGCCGTTCACGACCAGGTAGCCCTCCTCGGCCCTCACTTTCTCGACTGCCTCCCAGGCCACGAACCCCGTTCCCGGCAGGCTACCGAGCAGCGAGCCGGGGTTCGGATTTTCCCGCGAGAAGGGAGCCATCCCGTCCGCGCTGAGCGAGATCGGCCAGGCCTCGCCCACGAAGACAGTGCCGAAAGGCGGGAGCGGATTGAGCACCGCGAACCCCTTCTTCAACGCCTCGAACGTGACCCGCGCCCGCCTGACCACGAAGCTGTTTCGCCGGCAGTAGGAAATGACGGCATACCCGGAGGGCGGCAGCCAGACGAGGCAGTCGCTCAGGTAGATGAGGAGGAAAACGAGCAGGAACGCCTCGCCGTCGGTCATCGCGCGGAAAATCGGGGGCGGCGAGGCGTCAGCCTTGGGAGAAAAAAACGCTCGTTCACTCGCCCCGTCCGAAGAGACGCTTGAAGGCCTGGACCACGCCGGCCCCGATCGACGAGGCCCGGGCCACCGAGACCCGGCCCCGGCCGGCGGCGCGCTCGGCCAGGACCAGG
>JAUIGT010000032.1 GCA_030432615.1 Verrucomicrobiia bacterium | reverse complement strand
GGTGCCTTCGACTGTCCCGATGCCGGCCAGAGTCTTCCCCGCCGCCGTCAATCGACCACGCCCATCCAGGCGCTGAATCTGTTCAACAGCCGGTTCACCCTCGACGAAGCCAACGCCCTCGCCGAGCGCGCCCGCCGCGAAGCCGGCAATCAAGCCGGGCCGCAGGTCGAAACCGTCTACCGACTGGCCCTCGGACGCGCTCCCGACCTTTCCGAAAAAACCGACGCCGTCCAAGTGGTCGAAGCGCACGGACTGGAGACGCTCTGCCGTGCGATGTTCAACAGCAACGAATTCCTGTTTTTGCCGTAAGGAAACGCACCGCAAATCAACGCGAATTTTCGCGAATTTTTTTTGTTAACAGCCGCTCCTTCTGATTTCTGCCCCCCCGGCCCATGATCCCCCAAGCCGAACACCTTTCCCCCCGCGGACGATTCCTCCTCGACCGGCGGAATTTTCTCTCGCGCAACACCACCGCGATCGGCTCCATCGCCCTGACCAGTTTATTGGGTCGCGACGGGCTGCTCGGCAACGCCAACGCGCCGAGGATCGATTCCGCACAGCCGTTCGCGCCCCGCCAGCCGCACTACCCGGCCAAGGCGAAAAACGTGCTCGTCATCTTCTGCGCCGGTGCCGTCAGCCAGCTGGAGACCTGGGACTACAAGCCCGAGCTGATCCGGCAGGACGGCAAGCCGTTGAAGGGCGGCCCACCCGTGACCTTCCAGGGGCCCGCCGGAAACCTCGCCCGGCCGCAGTACGAATTCCGGCGCCGCGGTGAAACGGGCAAGTGGGTTTCGGACATGATTCCCCACCTCGCCGAGCTGACCGACGACCTCGCCTTCATCCACTCTCTCACCAGCCTGAGCAACACCCACGGCCCCGCGGAGAATTTTCTCTCCACCGGCTTCGTCCAGGATGGCTTCCCCAGCCTCGGCGCGTGGACGACCTACGCGCTCGGGAGCGAAAACCAGGACCTGCCCGCCTTCGTCTCCATTCCCGACCCGCGCGGCGTTCCCCAGGCCAGCGTCAACAACTGGGGCCCCGGTTTCCTTCCCGCCGAATTCCAGGGAACGCCCTTCAGCGCCAAGGAACCGCTGCGTCATCTCGCCCCGGCCACGGGGGTGTCCCGCGAGCAGGATCGCGCCGCGCGCTCGCTGCTCCAGCGCATGAACGAGCGGCACCTGGAGAAGAATCCCGCCGACAACCAGCTCGCCGCCCGCATCGCCAGCTACGAACTCGCCGCCCGCATGCAACTGAGCGTGCCCGAGCTGACCGACCTCTCGACCGAGCCGGATCACGTGCGGAAACTCTATGGCGCCGACGACGAGTCGAACCCCGTGAAAGCCGGCTACGCCCGCAACTGCATCCTCGCCCGCCGGCTCATCGAGAGCGGCGTCCGCATCGTCCAACTCTTCAACGGCGCCTACGCCAGTGGCGGCAAGCTCAACTGGGACGGTCACCAGAAGCTCAAGGAACAGTACGACGTCCACGCCGAGATCCTCGACCAGCCCACCGCCGCCCTCATCCGGGACCTGAAACAGCGCGGACTCCTGGAAGACACCCTCGTCGTCTGGTGCACCGAGTTCGGGCGCATGCCCATGTTCCAGAAGGGCGCCCAGGGCCGCGATCACAATCCCGACGGCTTCACCTGCTGGCTCACCGGCGCCGGCGTGAAACCCGGCGTCAGTCACGGCGTGACCGATGAACTGGGACGCAAGGCCATCGAGGACATCCACCCGCTCTACGACTTCAACGCCACCATCCTGCACCTGCTCGGCATCGACCACGAACGTCTCACCTACTACCACAACGGCATCGAGCGCCGCCTCACCAACGTGGAAGGCCACCTCATCAAGGAAGTGCTGGCGTAGCCGCGCAAGCCGAGAGCATCGACACCGAGGCCGGGCACGAGCGCCCTTCCTGCCATCCTCTCCACCGCCAGGCAACCGTGGTTACTCTCTGGCCCGCAGGGCCTGGAACGCTTCCCGTCCTTCGCGAACGATCCGCTGCAGGTCTGCCCGGTCCTTTTCCGAAAAGGTCCGCGTGATCGGCTTCCCGTCGCGATCCTTGTCGCGTTCCGTGTTGTTGAAAAACCGGATGTCGGTGATCGAGTCGATCGGCAACCCTTCCGGACTCTCTTCGAAAAGGGCCGCGTAGATCGCGCAGGCCGTCAGGTAGGCCATGGTGTGATTGAGGTGGGCGTCGTTGACGAATCGGAGCGTCAGGTCAGGTCGCTGCTGCTGGCACTTCAGGGCGATCATCGACATTGGCGCCACCTCGGCGTCGATCCGGTCCGCCAACGCGGCGATCGCCTTCTCCTTTTCCATCACGGGTGCCGGATCGGGCGCCTCGGTCAACGGTTCCGCGTTCTGGGTATTCGGCGAAGTCTCGTAGAGGATCACCCGGGCGCCCTGCTCCTGGATCAACTCGGCGAACTTCGGCGCATATTCCGCATAGAGGGATGCTTCGCCCTCCAGGTCGTCGCGATAGGATTGCAGCACCACCACATCCCATTTTTTCCGCTGCTCTTCCAGCTTCGGTAGAAATGCCCGGTGCCGGTTCAGCGCCGACTTGGCGTGCCGATCCTCCGGGTCCTCCGCCACCATTTTCTCCAGCTGCGCGATCGTGGCCTCCTCTTCCCCGACCGTCAGCTCGTGCAGGCGCACGAAATTCGCGGTGCCCAAGCGCCAGTGATCGACCAGTCGGCGGCCACCGTAGATCACGGTTTCCACCCGCAGGTCCAGGTCCGGGTGACCGGCCTCGGCCATCGCCTCGACCACCTCCGCGAGATCGTGCCTCGCGGTGTAGCTGTTGCCGATGAAGAGCACATCGAGCGTCTCCTTCGCCAGCGCCATCGATGACGGAGAAAGACAGGCGACCAATGCCGGGATCAACAGCCAGGGGAAAATCGGGGGACGGGATGGTTTCATGGATGCAAGTCGGGGCGGGAAAACGACCCATCTTTTCGCATCGGATCCCCCAAGACAAGAACGCGCATACCTCCAACGCCCCGGGACCGCGTAGGTTGCCAGCGGAATCCCTGGTCCCCTATGCTTCCGGTTCTTCGAACCCGCCTATCTCTGCCCTTGAAACGCTCGCCCTCCTTTTTCCTCACCCCGTTCCTCCCGCTCGCCCTCGGCTCGGCCCTCGCCGCCGATCCCGCGCCGGAGATCGAAACGCTCCTCCCAGGCGTCACCCTCACCCTCGTCGCCGAGCATCCCGACATCGCCACGCCGACCGGAGTCGATGTCGATGCGGACGGAAACATCTGGGCGGTCGCCTGCCACACCCACATGCCGCCGGACGATTACCCGGGCCCGAAGTTCGATGAGATCCTCGTCTTCTCGCCGGACGGAAAAACGCGCTCCGTCTTCTACAACGCCACCTTCCATACCATGGATCTGGAGCTGGGCGCCGACGGCTGGGTCTACCTTGCCGAACGCGACCGCATCTTCCGCATCCGCGACACCGACAACGACGGCAAGGCCGACGTCGAGGAGGACTTGGCCACCATGGAGACCGAGTCCGACTACCCGCACAACGGGCTCTCCGGGCTGGCCTGGCATCCGAGCGGCGACCTCGTCTTCGGGCTCGGGGAAAACTTCGCCACGCCCTGGGTCATGACCGCGTCCGACGGCGCCACCCTCACCGGAATCGGCGAGGGCGGCATCTTTCGCTGCCGTCCCGATGGCGGCGAACTCCGGCGCGTCGCCCAGGGCATGTGGAACCCCTTCGGAGTCTGCGTCCGCCGGGATGGCGAAATCTTTGCCAGCGACAACGATCCCGGAGAGCGTCCGCCCTGCCGCATTCTCCACATCGTCGAGCACGGTGACTACGGTTACCAGCGCAAGTATGGCGGCGAGGCCCACCATCCCTTCGTCGGATGGAACGGCGAACTGCGCGGGACCCTGCCGATGCTCCATTCCTCCGGCGAGGCTCCCTGCGGCATCCTCCCGCTCGGGAACGGCCTGCTTTCCCCTTCGTGGAGCGATCACCGGATCGATTTCTACCCGCTGAAGAGGGAAGGCGCCAGCTTCACCACCAAGCGGTTCACCCTGCTGACCGGTTCCCGCTTTTTCCGCCCCGTCTGCATTGCCGAGGACCGGCGCTTCGCCGATTCCACCAAGCGCACCTGGTACCTGACCGACTGGGTCGATGGCCGCTACCCGGTGCACGGCTTCGGTCGTCTCTGGAAACTCGAACTCGACCTGGAACAGGCCGGCTGGATCGGTCCGCGGGAACTGGAAGCGCCGAACACGGAAGCTCAACTCGCCGCCGAGTTGCGCCATGGTGACGACGGACGCGATGAATCCCAACTGCGCGAACTCGCCCGGCACGAAGATCCCTTCATCGCCCGCGCCGCGCTGGTCCGACTGGCGGATTCGGCTCCAGGCTGGAAACCCGATACCCTTTCCGACTGGTCGGAGGCCGACCGCATCAACGCGGTTCTCGCCCTGAAAATCGCCGGAGCCGATCCGAAGCCCTGGATTCGCCCCCTGCTCGACGACGAATCGCCCGCGGTCGTCTTCGAGACCCTGCGCTGGATCTCCGACGCCGAGCTGACCGGATTCCTGTCCTCCGTGGACGAGGTCCTCGGCCGGAGCAATCTCACCTTCGAGGTCTTCGAGGCGGCGGTGGCCGCGTGGAACACCCTTTCCGGCACCCCCGACCAAGGCATTCGCAACCCGGAGAGACTGCTCGCCCGCGTCCGGGACGCCGACAGTTCGCCACGCCTGCGCGCCTTCGCCCTTCGCCTCCTGCCGACCCCGGCCCGGGTCGCCTCGAAATCCGATCCCAAGGCCCGCCTCCGGTTTCCCAAGGAGCTCACCGTTCCCCTTCTCCGCGAATTGCTCGACGTCGGCGATCCCACACTCTCGCTGGAAGTCGTTCGCGTTCTCTCCGGCGCCCCCGAACTCGGCAAGCGGGTGCTGCCCGCCATCGCCGCGGACAAGTCGCAGCCCGACCGCCTGCGCGCCGAAGCCATCACCGGTCTCGCCGCCAACGCCGCCGAACAACTCGACCTGCTCGTCTCCCTGGCGGGGGCGGACGCCGCTCCCGTCCGCGAGGAAGCCCTGCGCGCCCTGCGCAATCAACCGCTGGACGACGCCCGACGCGCCGAGTTGGAGAAACAGGCCGATCGCTTTCCGGCATCCGCGGACCTCTTCGCGGCCCTGCTCGATCCCGCTTCCCTCGGAACCGGTCGTCCCGGCCTGGACGATATCGACGCCTGGATCGCGCGGCTCGACGCCGTCCCCGGCGCGCCCGATCCCGCCGCCGGCGAGCGCCTTTTCCATCACTACGCCGTGGCTCTCTGCGCCAACTGCCACCGCCACGACGGACGCGGAAACGTGGTCGGACCCGACCTCACCTCCGTGGCCGCCCGCGCCGGTTCGGACCACCGCTGGCTGCTGGAATCCATCCTTCAGCCGAACCGCGAAGTCGCCCCCGAGTTCCAGGCCCGTGCGGTGACGCTGAACGATGGCAGTGTCCACACTGGAATCCGGCTCCGCTCCTGGACCAAGGAACAACTCCGGGACACCGCCGGCCGCACCCTGACCTTCGAGACCGCCGATGTCGCTTCCGTCCGGGAACTGGAAACCTCCCTCATGCCCCCCGGCCTGGTCTACACCCTGACCGACCGCGAGTTGCGCGACCTGGTGGCCTTCCTGGAAGCGAACGAGTGAGCAACCGGGTCGTCGAAGAATTCCCGGCTACCAGTCACGTCCCTCGGCCTCGCCCTCCGCCACCTCGCCCGCGCGCACCACGCAACGATGGAGGCGGGCGCCGGAAGCGACGTGGCTGCCGGGCCAGAGGATGCTCTCGCGGACTTCGGCACCGGCTCCGACGACAACGCCCTCACCGACGGAAGTGGCCTCGTCCACGGTGGCCGACGGATCGATCCGCGCGCCGGGATGAATGCGCCGGGAGCCTTGCGTTTTTCCGTAGCGGGGAAATCGGGGATTTCCGGCCAGGCCGATCGAGGCGTCGAGATAGGTCTCGCGGTTTCCCAGATCGGACCAATCGCCCTCGTCGATGACCACGCCGCCGACGCCGTCACGATCGCGGATGACATCGAGAAACGGGAGGATGACCGACTCGATCTTCCCCGGAGTCAGTCTCTCGAGAAAGGCCGGACGGACCAGGTAGATGCCGGTGAACTGGAATCGTGGAAGGTCCTCGCCGCGGCCGGTGGCCTGCCGGATGTCGGCGACGCGACCGCTTTGCTCGTCCCACGCCACCTGGAGGGCGGCGCCCTCGGAACGCAGCACCATGGTCACGAGCGCATCCGACTTCTCATGCGCCTCGATGGCCGGACCGAGCGGCAGGTCGGTGAGGATGTCGCCGTTGTAGACGAAGAAGGACTCGTCGCCGGAGGGAAGCCAGTCGACGACGTTGGCGATGCCGCCGGCGGTGTCGAGCAGAGTCGGCTCGTGGCGGAAATCCAGCGCAGCGCCGCGCCAATTCCGCTCGGGAAAGACCGCGTCGTAGACCTCGGGGCAGTGATGGGTGTTCACCATGAAGGCCTCGGTGCCGGCGTCGGCAATGAGGTGATCGAAGGCCCAGGTGAGGAGCGGACGATTCCAGAGCGGGATCATCGGCTTGGGAACGGACTCGGTCAGCGGCCGGAGCCGGGTGCCGAGCCCGGCGCCGAGCACGAAGGCTTTGCGGATGGTTTTCGTCTCTCCCATGAGGCGGATTCGTTGGCGCGCAACATGGCGAGTCCTTCGCACCGCGCAAGCCCGGGCACGTCTTTCCGCGGCGCACCCCCGGTTGACAAGGCCCGCCAGTCCGACCGACACTGCCCCCATGGCTTTCATCATCAATGGCGAGCAGATCGGCGACGAGGTCCTCGAGGAGGAGTTCGATGCGATCAAGGATCACTACATGAGTCTCGGCGAGGTGGTCTGTTGCGACCGTGACGAGGAGTTCATGGGCTACGCTCGAAACAACGTCATCAACCGTGTCCTTCTCACCCAGGAATCGACCAAGCGTTTCGGTCCTCCCTCCGACGAGGAGATCGACGGCATGATCGCCCAGCTGAAGGAGGAACACGGCGGCGAGAAGGCGTTCTACGACAACACCGGATTCAATCCCGGCGACGAGCCCCGCATCCGGGAAAAAGTCGCCGCCACCATCGGCGTGGACCGCCTGCTGGAGTCCGAGATCGGTCCCGATCCCGAGCCGACGGACGAGGAACTCCGCGCCCACTACGAGAAGACCATCGACCGCTACCTCACCGAGGAGGAGGTTCGCGTTTCCCAGATCTTCAAGGAGCCGACCTCGCACGAGGACGCCAAACGCTGCTACCAGGAACTCCGCGAGGCGCGGGAACGGCTGCTCGACGGCGCCGATTTCCTGGAGGTGGCCAAGGAGGTCAGCGACAAGCCGGCCGAGGAGGTCGATCTCGGCTTCCTCAAGATGGGGGAAACCATGCCCGAAATCGAGGCGATCGTCTTTTCCCTGCGAAGGGACGAGGTGAGCCCCATCGTGGCGACCCATTTCGGCTTTCACCTTTTCCAGACCACCGACCGCAAGCCGGCAGAGCCGGTCCCGTTCGAACAGGTCGCGGGGCAGGTTCGCGAGCACTACCTGACCGAGCATCGCGAGTCGGCCATCAACGGGCTGATCGAAAAGCTCAAGGAATCCGGCAGCATCAAGGAAGTCGAGGCGGTTCACGAGGAGGTGTGATTCTGGGGAAATTCCCGTCCGAAAAGTTGCCGCTTTTCCGGACTTGGGCGATCTTTTGGGCCGCGCCGGGATACCGGCGCGGTCTTTTTCGTGAGCATGGAACCGTCACATCTATTCATCGCCGCATCGGGCTATTTCGAGCTGGGCATGCTGGAAGACGCGTGGGAACAGATCGACGCGCTGTCCGAGGACGAGCGCAACCACCCGCGCACCCTGCGACTCCAGGCCCAACTCCATATCGCGGCCGGTCGTCACGAACCGGGACTCGCGGTTTGCCGCCAGCTCTGCGACGTGGCTCCGGACGATGCCGCCGGCTACATCCACGGTGCCTATTGCCTGCACGAACTGGGCGAGACCGAGGAAGCGCGCGAGTTGCTGCTCAACGGCCCCGAGGCACTCCGCGACGAACCGATCTTCTTCTACAACCTGGGCTGCTACGAGGCGCGGCTGGGCGAGACCGATGCCGCCTGCGCGTGGCTGCTGCGCTCCTTCCAGATGGACAGCGCCCTGCGACATCACGCCCGCCGCGACCCGGATCTCGAGGGAATCTGGGACTCCATCCGCGACTCGGTTGCGGATTGACGAGCCGACCACCCAAGCTGTGTCTTTCGCTGGCCCGGGGGATGCTTTAGGATGGGGGAAAATCATGCCCGATTCCCGACCGCCCCGTATTCTCGTCGCCGCCGACAAATTCAAAGGCACCCTGAGCGGCCCGGAAGCGTGCGCCGCCATCGCCGACGGCCTCGAGGATGCCCTCGGTGATCGGATCGAGGTGGCGACCGCTCCCGTCGCCGACGGGGGTGAGGGCATGGCCCGGAGCATCACCGAGGCGCACGGCGGCGAATGGATTCCGCTGACGGTCTCGGATCCGCTCGGCCGGCCGGTCGAGGCGGGCTACGGTTTCTTTCATGACGAATCCGGTCTCCGGTTCGGAGTCGTCGAGATGGCCGAGGCCTCCGGTCTCTGGCGCGTCGAGGAAAAGGAACGCGATCCCTGGCGGGCCTCGACCTTCGGTACCGGGGAACTGATGAGGGCCGCGATCGAAAAGGGAGCCGACCGACTCCTCCTCGGCATCGGCGGCAGCGCGACCAACGACGGCGGTAGCGGCATGGCGCTGGCGCTCGGGTTCCATTTCTTCAGCGCCGAGGGCGATGTGCTCACCGAGATGCCGGCCGACCTGGAGAAGGCGGTCTCCCTCTACGGGCCTGCCGAGCCGTTGCCCCCGGTCGAGGTGGCCTGCGACGTCACCAATCCCCTGCTGGGAGACGAGGGATGCACGGCGGTCTACGGTCCGCAGAAAGGCATCGAGCCCGACCGATTCGCCGCGCACGAATCGCGCCTGGCCCACCTCGTGGACCTCGTCGGCAAGGCCGGGGCCGATGCCTCCAAGGTTCCCGGAGCCGGGGCCGCGGGCGGGCTCGGATTCGGCTGCCTGGCATTTCTCGGAGCCACGCTGCGCCCGGGATTCGAACTGGTGGCCGAGGTGCTCGGACTGGAGGACCGGGTGCGCGAGGCCGACATCGTCATCACCGGCGAGGGCAAGCTCGACGGCCAGACCCTGCAGGGCAAGGCGCCCGCCGGCGTGGCCGATCTCGCGCGCCGCCATGGAAAACCGGTCGCCGCGCTCGCGGGAATCATCGCCGGGGAGGCGGGAGACCCTCTCGCCCGGCGATTCGACTTTCACGCCGCCGTCGTCTCCGGCGAGATCAGCGCCGAGCGGGCGATGCGGGAAGCCGGTCCCCTGCTCCGGGAAACGGCCCGGCGACACGCCGAAGCGATCCTGGCGCTCGCCAAGGGCACGAGCCACGACTGACTTCCGGCGAGCGAGGAGGAACGCAGCCGAGCGAAAAAAGCGCTGAGTGCCGCGCTGATTCCTCACCCTTGCCTGCTCCTTTCCGGACAGTGCGGAAATATGTCCTCGCACCCTGATCTTGCACCGACGCGTGATTCAGGTTCTATTGTTTCTCATGACCCGCTGGCTGGCCATCGCCCTCTTTCTTCCCGCTTCCCTGCTGCTGATGGGAAACGGCAAGCAGGCGGACGCCTTCCTCATCACCATTCACGAGGAATCGTCGGCCGATGAGGTTCCGAAGTTCGCCACCCCGGTGAAGCTGGGTTCCGAGATGCGACAGTATTTCTTCAAGCGAGTCCCGACGTTCACCGATCGCGACATCGCCTACTTCTATCCGTTCGTCTCCAAAGACGGCGCGACTTTCGGCGCCGGGCTCAAGCTCACGCCCAAGGCCACCGAGGCACTCAAGGCCCACTCGCTCACCAACCAGGGCCGACTCCTCGGCATCCGCGTCGCCAACGCGCCCTACACCGCGGTGATGGTCGATCGCCCCGTCGACGACGGGGTCATCGTCATCTGGCAGGGACTCTCCAAGGCGCACCTCAAGGCTTTCGAAAAACGTTTCCCGCATGCCGAGCAGGCCACTCCCGGGACCACCGGAACCGGCGCCGCTCCCGATCCCTCGGCGGTCTCGCTGCCGCGTTGAACGGCCGGTCCGCCTCCTGTCCAATCCATGGAAGGCGGACGAGCCCGGAATCACAGGCGACGGGAAAAAAATCTCTCTCTCGAGTTTCCCGCCGGGAACGCATTCTCAGATCTTCGTGTCCCTCTTCCCAACCTTTCCCCTCTCCCCTTCCGTGAAAGCCGCTGCTTCCGGCCCCGTCCCTTCCCGTCCTCCCTGCTCCAGTCGCCCCCTGTCTCGCCGCCCCGGAGCGACGGGTTCGTTCGCCGTGGCGGTTCTGTTCGCGCTGATGGCCAGCTTCTCATCCCCCCCTTCCCTCCAGGCCGGCCCCCTCGGGCTGGTGCTGCCGACGGAAAACGACGCCATCTTCTCGGACGATCCGTCGCAGTTCTACATGTACACCTACCGGACTTTCGAGGGCGTCAGTTCCCGGCCCTGGAGCGGCGGACGCTACGGACTTACCCGGAACCAGAAGCGCACCGACGCCGGGATCGTCTTCACCAAGTTCCACGAAGGCGTCGATATTCGCCCGGTCCGGCGCGACAGCGCGGACGAACCGCTCGACGACGTGGTTTCCATCGCCGATGGCAAGGTCGTCTACGTCAACGCCAGCGCCAGCCGCTCCAGCTATGGCATCTACGTGGTCGTGGAACACGACTGGGGCGAAGGCCCCTTCTATTCTCTCTACGCGCACCTGAAGACGCCCTACGTCCAGGCCGGCCAAGCCCTCAAGGCGGGGGAAAAACTGGGGCGCCTCGGCTACACCGGCGCCGGCATCAACCGTGAGCGCGCCCACGTCCACGTCGAACTGGCCCTGATGATGAGCGACCGTTTCCAGGACTGGTACAACACCCACTTCACCTCCGAGAATTGGCACGGAAACTTCAACGGCTTCAACCTGACCGGGCTCGACATCGCCACCCTGTTTCACAGTCACCGCGACAACCCGAAGATCTCCATCGCCGAGTTCCTCGCCAAGGAATCGCCCTATTACAAGGTCATCGTCCCCAACAACGGCGTGCCGGAATTGCTGAAGCGTTACCCGTGGCTCGGCAGGAACCTGGACCAGGCCGTCGCCAATCCCTCCTGGGAATTCACCTTCAACTACCTCAGCGTCCCGCTGGCCATCGAGCCCAGCAGCCAAAGCGTGACCTATCCCGCCGTTTCCTGGGTGCGCCCGTCCAAGGTGAACCACGCCTACAACACCATGGCGCGGCTCTCGGGAATCGGCGACGAGGCGAAATTGTCCGCCAGCGGCTCGCGCTACATCCAGCTGGCGAGCGGAAACTTTTGAGTTCCCGCTCTCTCCGCTGCTCTCACCGTTCCGGGAAAAGGGGCGAACCGGGAGAAAAGAAACCGTCGCATTCCGGACAGCGGGAAGCGGTTCTCGACTCACCGGAGGGGATCAATCGACGCGTCTCGAGGAGCTGGTTTTCCGAGACGAAATCCGGATCGAAGAAGAGGTGCTGTCGCGACAGTCCCACGAAGAGGAATCCCAGCAACGCACCCCGTACCTGGATTCGTCCTTCCACCATCTCGTGTTTGCAGTTGGGACAGTTCACGCTGCCGAACTTGGCGAGATCCGGCGGCAGTGACGCCTACAATAAGGCAACCGCTTTGGAAGCGGGCGCCCCGGAGTCTTGTCGTTCGGGTTTCCCATATCCACAGAGCTTGACGCCGCTGCCGAGCAGGGCTGCTTGCTGACCCTGCCGCGACGGGAGTCGCCGGCCTGGGCGGTATCGTGGCTTTGCGTTGTGAATATCGCCCCACTCAACTTGTCATCCCGAGCGGAGCCGAGGGATCTCCCGTCCGCCTGTTCCGCGTAGACCGCATCGTGACGACCGGGAGTTCTCGATTCTTTTCCTTCTGTTTGGAATCCGCCCAGGGCACCCCGAAAATCGGGTAGTCTCCTCCCGGTTTCCCCATCGAGCCCAAAACAACAACCCTGTTGGCCACGAGGGCCAACAGGGTTGCGTCGATGAAACAAGAGGGTCGGGTGGAGAAAGCGTCCGTTTCCTACTGGCAGGCCTCGCACTCTTCGCCGTTCATCATGGCCTCGATGGAACAGACGAGCTTTTCCTGCTCGGTGTACTGCTTCTTCGGCGCCGCCGTCTCCTTCTGGGATTTGACGGTGGCCTTCTCGATGTTGGAGGCCTGCAGGGTGCGGAGGTAGTAGGTGGTCTTCAACCCCTTGTGCCAGGCGGCCCGATACATGTGAGACAGGGTCTTCAGGTCGGGGGTGCCGAGGAAGAGGTTGAGCGACTGCGACTGGTCGATCCATTTCTGACGGCGGGCGCCGGCTTCGATGATCCAGTTGTAATCGATGGAGAAGGCGGTGGCGTACTTCTCCTTGATGTCGGCGGGGATCTCCTCGATGTCGGTCAACTCGCCGTCGTAGTACTTGAGCCGCTCCACCATCTCCTCGCCCCAGAGACCGAGGGCCTTGAGATCGCGAACGAGGTAGCGGTTGAGGACGATGAAATCCCCGGAGAGATTGCCCTTCACGAAGAGGTTCCGGAAGGTCGGCTCGATGCAGGGCGTGCTGCCCATGATGTTGGAGATCGTCGCCGTCGGAGCGATCGCGAGCACGTTGCTGTTGCGCATTCCCTGCTGAGTGATCTTGCCGCGCAAAGCGTCCCAATCGAGCTTTCCGCCGCGCGGAACTTCGATGGCCTGGCCTCGCTCTTCTTCGAGCAGGTCGAGGGTGTCCGTCGGCATCAGTCCACGGGACCACTTGGAGCCCTCGAAGCTGGAGTAGGAACCTCGCTCGGCGGCGAGATCACTGCTGGCCTCGTAGGCGTAGTAGGCGATGGCCTCCATGAACTCGTCGTTGAACTCCACGGCCGCCTCCGAGGCGAAGGCGGTGTCGCGCTTGTAGAGAGCGTTCTGGAGTCCCATGACGCCGAGGCCGATCGGACGGTGCCGGCGGTTGGAGGTGGCAGCCGCTTCGGTCGGGTAGAAGTTGATGTCGATGACGTTGTCGAGCGCGCGCACCGCGGTGCGAACGGTCTCCCGCAGCTTCTCGTGATCGATCTGGCCGTCGTCGTCGAGGTGGGACTCGAGCACCACCGAACCGAGGTTGCAGACGGCGGTCTCGTCCTTGCTGGTGTTGAGCGTGATCTCGGTGCAGAGATTGGAGCTGTGGATGACGCCGGCGTGGTCCTGGGGACTGCGGACATTGCAGGGATCCTTGAAGGTGATCCAGGGATGCCCGGTCTCGAAGAGCATCTTCAGCATCCGCTTCCACAGGTCGATGGCCGGCTCCTCCTTGCCGTAGATTTCGCCGCGTCGGGCCATTTCCTCGTATTCGAGATAGCGGGCCTCGAAAGCCTTGCCGTAGAGCTCGTGGAGGTCGGGCGTCTCGTTGGCGCGGAAGAGGGTCCAGTTCTCGCGGGCCTCCATCCGTTTCATGAACAGGTCGGGAATCCAGTTCGCCGTGTTCATGTCGTGGGTTCGACGGCGCTCGTCACCGGTGTTCTTCCGCAGTTCGAGGAAATCGGTGATGTCGTTGTGCCAGGTCTCCAGGTAGGCACAACCGGAACCGCGACGCTTGCCGCCCTGGTTGACGGCGACGAGCTGGTCGTTGTGCAGCTTGAGGAAGGGAATCACCCCCTGGCTCTCGCCGTTGGTGCCCTTGATGTAGCCGCCGGTGCCGCGGACCGCGGTCCAGCTGCCGCCGAGGCCGCCGGCCCACTTGGAGAGGAACGCGTTTTCGGCGATACCGCGCTGCAT
The DNA here is from genome assembly GCA_030432615.1 of Verrucomicrobiia bacterium. Taxonomy (GTDB): domain Bacteria; phylum Verrucomicrobiota; class Verrucomicrobiia; order Verrucomicrobiales; family DEV007; genus JAEUHH01. Next base: position 8,710 of record JAUIGT010000032.1, on the reverse strand, counting down.
GATGGACTCGATGCTGTCGTCCACCTTGTAGAGATAGCAGGAGGACAGCTGGGAGTGCGGCGTGCCCGAGTTGAACAGGGTCGGGGTGGAGGAACAGAAGCGGCGCCCCTTGTAGAGATTGTAGAGGGCGATGATCTTGTCCTCGGCGTTTTCCTTCTCCGCCACGAAGAGGCCCATGGACACGCGCATCCAGAAGAGCTGGGGCGTCTCGATCCGCTGGTGCTTGCGGGCGGTCTTGTCGACGATGAGGTAGCGATCGTAGAGCGTCTGGATCCCGAGGTAGTCGAAATCGAGGTCGGCGGCGGGATCGATGGCCTCGGCCAGCTTGTCGAGATTGAACTCGAGCAGTTGATCACTGAGCCGGTCGATCTGGATGCCGCGCTGGAGGTTGGCCTTGAAGGAACGCCGGTGGAAGGTGGGCAGCTTCTCGATGCCGTCGCGAACGATATCCCAACCAAGCACCTCCTCGTAGATGTAGGAGAGGAGAATGCGAGCCGAGAACTTGGCGAAGTCGGCGTCCTTCTCGATGAGGCTCTTGGCGTTGAGAATGACCGTCTTCTTGAGGTCCTCGACCGTCATTTCCGAGAAGAAGGCGCGCCGCAGTTCGTGTTCGATCTGGTCCTGGGTCAGGCAGAGATCGAGGCCGATCATGGCGAACTCGATACGCCGCTTCAGGTCGAGCCCGTCCCAGAGGTAGCTGCTGCCGTCCTCGTTCTTGACCAGGATCATCGACTCCTGCGCCGAGTCGTCGCCCTTTTCGGCGTGCTTGATCTCGGAAAGCCGCTGGTGGGCGCGGTGGGCGCGATAGAGGATGTAGGCCTCCGCCACCTTGAAATGGCCCTGCTTCATCAGTTCCTCCTGGACACGATCCTGGAGGTCTTCGATGTGCATGTATTCCTGGCCGCTCTTGGCGAGGCGATCGGTCAGGGCCCGGGACACCGCCGCCGCCGGGCTCGAATCCATGCCCAGGGACAGGAAGGCACTGCGCACCGCCACCTCGATCTTGTTCGGATTCCAGGCCACCACCTCACCGGAGCGACGAATGACCTTGCAGAGCGCCTTCGACTTGGCGATCTCGAGCCCGAGCTCCCCGGTCCGGGGACTGTCGTGATGCGATTGCCGGGTCGCCGCCGTTTTCCGACGAATGATGAGGCTCTTGGCAACGTCGTGCGCGTTGCTCCGCACCAGCGCCCGCTCGATGATCTCGGTGATCTCGTCCGCGCTCAGCACCCCGCTGGTATCGCCCGCATCGGCCTTTTCCTTGAGCTCCCGGGCCACCGCCGTGGCGATGTTGGCCACCAGCCGCTGGTTTTCCTCGGAGAAGATGTCTTCCTGGTTCCGAGAGAGCGCGAGATCGGTGACCGCACTGCCGATGGTGTCGGCGATCTCCGCGATATCGAAAGCGCGAGTCTGCTCCCCCACCCTCACCTGGAGGGACGGCTGCTCCTCTTCGTTGGAGAGGCTGATCAACTCCGACCAGTTGTAGCGGGGCTTCTTGTCCTGTGGCGTGGCGGCGTAGCGCTGCAGGAGGCGATCCTGCTCGACGAAATCTCGGGTAATCATGGTTGCGGCGGGGTATTGGCTGGTTGGTTGTTGTGGGGCGGCGTTTGGTATTTCCAGGGGGTGGGCGGAAAGCGAAAAACGGAATCGAGGAGAGCCGGTGGTGGTGCCAAGCCGGCTCCCGGGGCGGCGATCAAAGCTCGTCGTCGCTGACTGCGGCGAGGGACGAGGACTTCTGGTATTCGGTGACGCGTTGCTCGAAGAAATTGGCCTCGCGCTTGATGTCCATGGTCTCGGCGAGCCACGGGAAGGGATTCTGGATTCCCGGATTCAACTGTCGCAGGCCCACGCCCTCGAGGCGACGGTCGGCGATGTAATCGATGTAGCGGCAGAACTCGGCCTCGCTGAGCCCGACGGAGCTGACGGGAAGGCAGTCGGCGATGAATTCCTTCTCCAGGGAAACGGCCTCGACCATGGTCTGCACGAGTTCCTCCCTGAAGTCTTCGGTCCAGATCTCGGGGTTTTCGCGGATCAACTCCTGGAAAAGGTGCCGGAGCAGTTTGATGTGGTTGGACTCGTCCCGGAGCGTGTACTGGAACATCTGGCCGATGCCGGGGAACTTGTTCTGCCGGTAGAGACTGAGGATCATCCCGAAGAGGCCGTAGAACTGCGTGCCCTCCATGCATTGACCGAAAAGAAAGATGTCGCGGGCGAACTTCTTCTTGTTCTCCGGATCGGTCATGTCGGAGTCGCGCCGCAACTCGTGGGAGACCCGGGTAACGAACTCGTTCTTCTTCTTGATGGTCGGGATCTGCTCGAACATGGCCTCGCACTCGTGGGGATTGATCCCCAGGCTGCTGATCATGTAGAGCAGGCTGTCGGCGTGGACATTTTCCTCATGCGCGTGGCGCCCGAGCACCAGCTTGAGTTCCGGCGCCGTGACCAGTTCGCGGACCACGTGGATGATGTTGTCGCCGACGATGCCTTCGGCGGCCGAGAAATAGCCGATCCCCATGCGGATGATCCAGCGTTCCACGTCGGAAAGCTCGCTTCCCTGCCACTGCTCGATATCCTTCTGCATCTGGATATCTTCCGGCTCCCAGTGGTTGGCCTTCATGTCCCGATAGATATCGTAGGCCCAGGTGTACTTGAGCGGCAGGAGATTGAAAGCCTCCGTCTTGCGACCGTTGATGACCTTCTTCGCGGCGAAGGCCGCCTCCGCTTTGTCCTGGTCGAGTACGAAACTCCGTTGGCCGATCTTGAATGCTTTTTCCATGGTGCAGGTGAGTGGAGTTGAGGTGAGGAAGGGGGAAGATTCTGTGCCAATCGGAGGCCCGCTTGTCAAAGCGCCAGCTACCAGCGATTGAACTTTCTTATTCTTTAGAATTTTACCATTTTTCAGAAAATGATTCCGCCTAGAAACCCTGAATAGTGCTTGAGAGTCCCCCTCTTTACGGGATCCGAAGCGGATCAATACTGCGGCGCCTCAAAATCCCATATCTTGATGCGCGGCGAGGATGGTAACCCAATATCTAGTGTTTGAGCAAGCATTTTTCCTCATTTTTTCGGTGATTTGCCACCGCTTTGGAGGCATTTTTCGGACCAAGTTGATTTGAAAACCTTAATTTTAAGGACTTACAAATATCCAGCCAGAAACCGGTTCGGAGCGGCGTTGAAATTCGCCATTATTCTCGATTTTGACCGAAAGTTTTTACGACTTCCGTCGGCGGTGGAGACGCCATTTCCCGCACGAAAAGCGGAAAGCTTCACCCGGTCCCGAATTCTCGCAAAGCCGGCCTTGAAATGACCGCCGATCCGGTTACTTTCGCCTTTCCCGGCAGCCTCGGGAGGACAGGAGTTCGCAGGATTCCGTCCCGGATTTCTTTTGAGAATACGGAAGGGTGGCTGAGTCCGGTTTAAGGCACACGACTCGAAATCGTGCGTAGGTTTACCCCTACCGTGGGTTCGAATCCCACCCCTTCCGCCATTCAAAAGGCCAGTCCCCAAAGCGCAGCGGCGGGGGCTGGCCTTTTGAATTCCCGGAGCTTCGGATTCGAACCCGAGCCTGCCACAACATGGACTACCGACATTTTCTCTATGAGGTTGTCAGGAGATTTCCATGGACGAACTTTCATCTCTTCTCGTGAGATCTCCCCATGGCGACCTGGCACTACGATGAATTTCGACAGGTCGGGAAAGACTTCGGTCTTCCCGAGGAAGTCGAGCAGTACGATCCTTCGCACGCGCAGTTTCGCGACGCCGAGGCAGAGGCACGCGCCATCCTCGATCGACTCGATCTGGCGCCCGGCGATCACTTGATCGACTTCGGTTGCGGCACCGGCATCCTCGCTCTCCTGGCCGCCGAACGGGGAATTCGCGTCACCGCGGTGGACGTGTCCCGGGCCATGCTCGCCAAGTTGCGCAGCCGCATCGAGGAACGAAGCATGGACAACATCGAAACGCTCCATGCCGGCTTCCTCACGGCCGACCTACCGCCGTCCTCGGCCGACGCCATCGTTTCCTCACTATCGTTCCACCACCTCCCGGATTTCTGGAAAGGCATCGCCCTGCGCCGGCTCCATGCCCTCCTCGAACCAGGGGGACGGTTCTTTCTCCACGACGTGGTTCTCGCCGAGGAACGTCCGCTGGAGACGATTCAGGATTTCATCGACCGGATGGAGACGTTGGGAGGCGATTTCCTGCGGGACGACGCCGAGACCCACTTCCGAGAAGAGTTCTCCACCTACGACTGGATCCTCGAGGGCTTGCTGTCCCGGGCCGGATTCCGCATCGATTGGCGCGACGAACCCGATCCCGTGATGCGGAGCTACCTGCTGCGTAGGGTAGCCTGATCCAGAAACCACGCGCGACACCACGCCGCCGCCGAGTTCTCCGGCGGGCGGACGCTTCCAATGCCTCGCATCAGGCCTTCATCTCGGTGATCTGCTTCGTCGCCAGGCCGATCGGCCGATCGAGCGGCACCCCGATGCAGTCGAGCAGTGTGGTCAGGAGATCCCCCTGGTTGCCACTGACGCCGGTAAGGAAACGGCCGGTGTTGACCGATCCCCCTCCCTCGCCCGCGATGATGAAGGGCAGGTTCTCGCGCGTGTGCTTGTTTCCATCCTCCAGGCCCGAACCCCACATCATGATACAGTGGTCGAGCAGGGTGCCGTCCCCTTCCCGCAGTCCCGCCATTTTCTTCACCATGTAGGCGAACTGGTCGATGTTGAACTTCGTGATGGCCGCGACCTTGCCCACCTTCTCCTTCTCGTGATTGTGATGGGTCTGCGAGTGGTGCTGATCGGAAAAGCCGAGTTCGGGATAGGAAACCCCGTTCGGAGTGGAGCCGATGTAGGTGCTGATGCGCGTGGTGTCGGTCTGGAAGGCCAGCACGTTGAGGTCGCACATGACCTGCATGTATTCGCTGCGCTTGTCGCCCTCGGGTATCTTGATCTCGATCGGCGGCGAGTCGGACGCGTGACGCCGGCTGCTGGGGACTCCCGCCTTTTCCAGGGCCGCCTCCTTCTGGCGATACTCGATGGCGGCGATGCGCCGCTCGACCGCGCGCACGCTGTCCAGGTACTCGTCCAGCTTGTGCTGATCTCCCTGCGGCAGGGTCTTGCGCAGGTCGCGCGCCCCGCCGATGACCCGGTCCAGCATCTGCCGGTCCAACGGATCGACCTCGGCGGATTTCCCCGGACTTTCGGATTGGCCGAAGAGGCGCTTGAGAACACTGCGCGGATTGATTTCCGCCGGCACGGTCTGGGTCGGCGAACGGAAGCTGCAGTGCGAGTAGTAGGCCTCGTGCAAGCCTTCCTGATTCTCCTTGTGCGTCTGCGGCATGGTCGCCAGTTCCAGAGAAGGAAGCGAGGTCAGTCCCCCGATGTAGTTGGCGGCGATCTGGTCGGCCGAGATGGCGATGTTCACCCGGTGCCGGGTCGGAGCGTCGGGCAGGGTAGCCGTCAGCCAGGTCGAGAGCTCCAGGGCGTGGGGAGCGCCGTTGAAGGGCGAGATCGGCACGCCCGCAATGCCTTTCATCATCAGGCACCGATCGAGCACCGGGCGCAGCGACTCCAGCGCCGGAGGCGGGGAGGTGAGAAAACTCTCCGGCGAAGCGGGCCAGAACTGGTCCATGATGACGCCGTGCGGCATGTACATGAAACCGAGCCGCACCGGTGGCCGTGAATCCTTGCCGACGATGGCTTCGGCCCAGCCCATGGTTTCCAGCAGGGGAAGCGCGAGGGAGACTCCCGCTCCTTTCAGGCAGGTGCGGCGATCGATGAGGGCGTTCTTGAGCATGACGGGACGCGTTGGCTGGGAAAGTCGGTGATCCGGTTCGCTAGCGGACCCGACGCTGGGTGAAGGGGTAACTGGTGACGACCTCGGTGACGAGCGTCTGCATACGATAGCCGTCTTTGGCGATGGCTTCCATCAACTGGTCCACCACGATCTCGTCATAGCCCTGCAACGGGCGGCAGAGGGCGTAGGCCAGGAGCCTTTCCGTCAGGTTGCGGGCGAGCGCTTCCTCGCGGGTGGCGATGATCGCCTTCAGGTCACGGGGCGAGGCAAAGCGCTCGCCGCTCGGCAGTTCTCCCGAGGCATCGATCGCTCCCCCGCCGTCGTCCACCTCCCGCCAGCGACCGATGGCGTCGAAATTCTCCAGGCCGAAGCCGATCGGATCGAGCACCTTGTGGCAGTTCGCACAGGTGGCATTGGTCACGTGCAGTTCGGTGCGTTCGCGCAGGGTCAGGCCGGCCACCTCTTTCTGGTCCTGTTCCTCCAACGGAGGCACGTTTGCCGGCGGAGGCGGAACGTGTTCGCCCAGCACCTGTTCCAGTACCCAGACGCCGCGCTTGACCGGGCTGGTGCGGTTGGGAAAGGAGGTCGTGGCCAGGACCGCCGGCATGCCGAGAATCCCGCCCCGGTTGGGGTCGTCCAGGAGCACCCGACGCATCTCCGGCCCGGTGATGGCATCGTCGAGGCCGTAGAGCCGGGCCAGCGGGCCGTTGAGAAAGGTATGGTCGCTATCGACGAAGCGGACCACGCTCTCGTTTTCCCGCACGATTTCTTCGAAGAAGAGGCGCGCCTCTTCGACCATGGCCGCTCGCATCCCGGCCGTCATGAGCGGATACTTGGCCTCGTCGAAGGTCTTGCTCTCGAGGTCGCCGAGTCCCAGCCACTGGGCACCGAAGCCGTCGAAGAGCGCTCGCGAGCGGGGATCCATGAGGAGGCGCTTCACCTGCGCTTCCAAAACCTTCGCTTCCTGCAGCCTTCCGTTTTCCGCCAGTTCGTACAGTTCGGCGTCCGGCACGGTCGACCAGAGAAGGTAGGAGAGCCGCGAGGCCAACTGGTAACCGTCGAGCGGCACGATCTCCTCCTCCGGATCGATCGTTTCCGAGGGCGTGATGAAAAGGAACTGCGGCGAGACGAGAACCGCCTTGAACAGGAGGCGGAGCGCTTCCGAGTATGCGAGCTGGTTCTCTCGCGCCAGGTCGAACACGTCCAGCAACACCGCCACCTCCTCCGCGGACGGCGGCCTCCGGTAGGCATCGCGGGCCAGTCGCCGGGCGACCTTTTCCGCGGCCTCCCGGGGATCCTCGCCCTCGCCCGGCGGCTCTCCGAAAAGCCGTTGCTGCACGGCCGTGGGCGCCTTCCCCTCCGGCGCCAGGACCTGATCCACCACGGCATTGGCGATGCCGAGATACAGTTCGGACTGGAGTGGTGACAGGGTGTTCAGGTAGCCGGACCCGAAGACTTCGTCCGGCAGTTCCTCCGCCACTGCGGGGTCCACGCCGTAGAGATCGCGCAGGGTGTTGCCATACTCCACCTTGGTCAGGCGGCGAAGAACGAAGGGGCCGGGGTCTTTCGGGCTGAGGTACTTGATCTTGGCGATCCAGGCTTCGAACCGCCGACGCTCCTCGTCGGTCGGCAGTTTTTCCTCGTCGTCCGGCGGCATATCGTGGTCCTTCACATTGCCGGCCGCCAGCTTCCACTGCTTGAGGTAGCGCGCCTGCCCCGGATCCTTCAGCGCGGCGAGGAAATTAAGCCCCGCCTTCCGCTTCTTGCTGCCGTGGCAATCGGCGCAGTAGTTCTTCACGAAGGGCGCGACCTCCTCGCTGAAACCCTTCTTCGCCTCCGCCTGCAGCGCCGCGAAGGCCTCGTCGTTCACGTCGGTGTCACCCCACGCGGAAATCGGCAGCCACAGGAACAGCCCCATGATAACGCCCGGAAGCGCGTTCCCGCGGAGGGGCGGGACTCCCCGGCCCTGGAAAGGAATTCCGGACTGCATCATGAAAGAGAAAGAAAAACGAGAAACGGGCCCGCGAACCTCGGGGCCACCCGCGCATGGCGTCATCGAACGAAGCCCGGAAGGCTGACCCGCTCTTCGCCCCCGCGAAAGTGGCACGATTCCGCCCCCGTCGAAAAAATTTCCCCTATCCCCTGGCCGAAATGCGGAAATAGTTTCCTTCGCAGGCCAATGAAATTGTCTCCTCTCTTCGCGGTTCTCCTTGGCGGCGCGGCCGCGATTTCTCCCACGAGTATCCAGGGTGGTGAATGGCTTCGTTTCGAGACGGGGAGAGCCTCGAATCCACCGGCCCGATTCGTCTACGATCCCGTCAGCGGCAAGTCGGTCGCCAACGCCGCCGCGGAAATTCCCGAATCGGGAACCACTCTGGAGACCGGCCTGAAGAATGCCGACAGCTTCACCATCGAGGCTTTCGCCCGCCCGGATGCCGACGCGAAACCGGAACCGCGTCAATTTCTCCCGGTGTTCGCCTTCGGAAGGAATGAATCCGTGCTTGTCGCCGGAATCTTCCGAACACCCCCGCCCCATTCCTATGCCTGGTGGCAGGCGCGCTTCCGGGAGGGCAGCGGCCCGCCTGTCGAACTGGGCCGCAACCGCTACAAGGGCCCCACCATGATCAAAGGGGAAACACCGTGGCGTCATTTCGCGGTCACGTGGAATGCGGAAACCCGCACGCTTGCCGCCTATCTCGACCACCAGTTGCTGAGCGCCACCGTGCTCGACTCCGCCCCCGACTGGGATTTGTCGCAATTGGAGATCGGGGAAAGCCGGGCTTTTGACCGGGTTTTTCCCGGCGCCATCGACGAGGTTCGGGTGACGCCGGAAGCGCTCGCGCCGTGGCAATTCCTCCGCGCCACCACTGAGCCGCTCGAGAACGTCAGCTTCGCTCCCGAAGCGGAACCC
>JAUIGT010000556.1 GCA_030432615.1 Verrucomicrobiia bacterium | reverse complement strand
CCCGCCAGGCCACCGAAAATGGCGACGGCCAATGTGAAAAATCTCCCGGTCTTCATTCCAGCTTTTCCAGGGCGATGCCGTTGAGGCGCATCAGTTCGTTGCCGGGCGCCGAGACGACTTCCGCCTTGAGCTCACCTTCGCCACGCTCGAGCTCGATCTCACCGGCGGGAAAACGCCCGAACTGCTCCGCGGTGGTCGTGGCGTTGACGGTGTGCTCCAGTTTCGCGTCGCCCGAGGAAAGCCGCAGCACGCCGCCGGCGTCGAGCGGGCGGCAGCCGTAGCTGAGCGTCACCGAGTAGCGCCCGGGCTCCAGGACATCGAGCCGCCAGGTCGCCTTTTCCCCGGGGGCCTTCCAGCCATCGATGGTGTCCCAGTCGTAGCCGTCGAAGGTATAATTGATGTGCTCGCCTTCCCACTTCGCCCAGCTGGGCTCGATCTCGACGGGGTCCTCCCCGGGATGACCGACGGGAATGCGAATGGGCGCGTAGGTGATGCCGTCGGTCACGTCGGCGAACCAGCGCTCGAACTCGCCGCGCAATCGGTCCACGATCTCGGGATGCTTCCGCTTCAGGTCGGTTTCCTCGCCCGGATCGGCCTCGAGATCGTAGAGCTTCCAACCCGAGGGACTCGGCGTCCCGTCGGTGCCGAACTGGCCCAGCAGTTTCCACCGTTGATCACTGATGCTCCAGCGTTTGTCCGGATTGGGAAAGTAGCGGTCCCAGGTGTGATAGACATACTCGTGGTGTTTGGCGCCTTTTCCCGCCTTGAGGAGCGACACCAGGCTCTTCCCGTCGATGACCCGGTCCGCCGGAACCTCGACGCCGGCCAATTCGCAGAAAGTCGGCAGCCAATCGACGTGGGAAGCCTGGCCCTCGATGACGCCGCCCGCGGGAATGACGCCGGGCCAGCGGACGAAACACGGCGCCCGCACGCCGCCCTCGTAGACGCTGGCCTTGTTGCTCCTGAGCCCGGCCTTGAAGTACTTGCTGACGCCACCGTTGTCACTGGTGAAGACCACCAGGGTGTCCTCCGCCAGGCCGAGATCGTCCAGTTTCGCCAGCAGGCGCCCGATGTTCTCGTCGACTCGCTCCACCAGCGCGTAGATCCGCGCCTCGCGCATGGGGAGCCCGCGCTCCAGGTATTTTTCCAGCAGCTTGTCGCCCTCCGGCTGGCCGTAGTGCGAGGTATCCAGCAGCCAGGGCGAGTGCGGCGCGTTGAACATGAGGGCGCAGAAAAAGGGATCGTCACTCGTCTTCGCGGTCGCCTCGATGAAGTCGATGGTCGCGTCGGTGAACAGTTCGGACACGTAGCCCCGCGCCTCCACCGGTCGCCCGTTGTGATACACCTGGTCGGGGAACTCGTAGCGCTCGATGTGACCGTGATAGTGGCCGAAGAACTCGTCGAATCCTCGTTCCTGCGGCTGGTAGCCCGGATATTTCCCAAGGTGCCATTTCCCGAACAGGCCGGTGCGATACCCGGCCTTCTTCAGCAACTCGGCCACGGTGATCTCCCCCGTGCCCATGGAATCGCCGCCGAAGCGCGTGTTGTAGAGTCCGGTCCGCAGGTAGTAGCGTCCCGTCATCACCCCGGCCCGCGTCGGCGCGCAGACCGGCGCGGCGTAGTAGCGATCGAGCTGGACGCCGTCCTTCGCCAGGCTGTCCATGTGCGGGGTGTCGATGTGCGGGTTTCCCGTCGCCCCGGTGTCCCAGTAGCCCTGGTCATCCGTCATGATGAAGAGCAGGTTGGGCCGGTCGGCGGCGGGAGCGGAACCGGCCGCGACGAGGCCGAAAACGGTCCCCAGGAGCCCGAATATCCGGCTTTTCCAAAATTTTCGAGAACAGAGAGAATCGCTGGACATTTTCCTCGCTTCCGGTTCAGTTGGCGCTTCGGTTTCCACCCTCTGTATTTACCAGCCAGCGCATGAAAGCCCACGAGATTTTTCAGCACGCGTCCCCGGACTTGATCCGCGACCTGTTCCACTACCTGCGGACCGAGCAGAAGGAGGTCTATCGCACCGCCGTCGCCACCTTCGCCCAGGGCCGGAAACTGCGCCCGGTATTCATCACGAAGAAGCGCCCCGAGGACCAGTACGCCTGGCTGGCCAAGACCGCCAAGCTCCGCGGAACCGACGGGGTCGATGAACACCTGCTTCAGCTCTGGCTGCTCAAAGCCCACCAGGACCTGCTCGTGAAATTCCTCGACGGCGTCGGCATCGAGCACGACGGCGAAGGCGCCGCCGACGATCTCCCGGACGAGATCGATACCAAGAAGCTCAAGGAGACCGTCGATGCGCTGCTCGAGGATCACGATCTCGAGGTGGTGCGCGTCTACCTGCACACTTTCCAACTCCAGAAATTCGGCGGCTGGGACGCGATCCGCGAGCTGATCGAAAGCGATCCGAAGCTCCAATTCGGCGGCGGAAACGAGCCTGAAGAGAAACCCGCCGCCGAGCCGGCCCCTGCCGAGGAAAAAGCCGAGGCGGAACCGACCGCCGAAGACGAGGCTGTGGAGAGCGAGAGTTGATCCGGTTTCAACTCGACGTCCCCACCACGGAGTCGAGAAAGCGAACCTGCGCCCGGACACGATGCCAGAGCGAGAACTCGCTCGGTGTCTCGAAAGTGATGGCGGCACTCGCGTGGTGCTGAAACACGTAGATGGCCTCGGGATAGCCGCCATCGAGTTCCTCCTCCACCACCCGGCCCAGGTCGCCGGTGCGCCGGAGGATACCACCCGCGAACGGGAGTCCCTCGATCTCGTCGCGCGGATCGCGGGGAATCACGGACTCGGCACCCCGCATTCCCTTCTCTCCCAACGCCAGTTCCGGCACGGTGAGTTCGTAGAGGTAGAGCCCGCGGGCGTCGTAGTCTTCGTGCAGGTGAAGCGCGGCTCCGAATCGTGCGCTCCCGACCGTCTTTCGCCAGGCGGCGATCAGCGGCAGGTCGGCCCGATGAAAGAGTCGATTCAGGTCCCGGCCCTCGGCATCGCTGCGCCGATTGTTGACCAGGCCCCAGGGATTCAGGCAGGGCAGAATCAGGAGCGCACGGTCGCGGAGCACTTCCGGGTTCGCTTCCGCCCACTCCAGCAGTCCCCACACGCCGGCCGGCTCGTCGCCGTGGACCCCGGCGCAGCAATAGATCGCCTCCTCGCCACCCGCCGGTTTCTCGGCCAGCGCCCGGGTCCGAAGGGCGAGCACCGGGTATCCGGCTTCGTCGGACAGGGTATGCTCACGGAGTGAACAGGGTTCGATCAGGGCCGCCCAACGCGCGCGCAACGCCTCGAAATCGTGCGCGTCGTGCGAGGTCAGGTAATGCCGTTCGTCGTCGGTCACCATCAGAGTGTGGCAAGCAGCTTGTCGTGGATCCCGTCGAAGCCGCCGTTGCTGAACACGACGAGCACATCGCCGTCGCGCGCCTCGGTCTTCAACCGCTCCACGATGGCGTCGGCATCGGCCTCGTAGAACGCGGGCACGCCCTTGGCGCGGATGTTGCCCATGACCTGCTCGGGATCGAGCCGTTCCTCGGGCTTGAACTTCTCCGGATTCGGCACCGCCGAGACGCAGACCGCGTCGGCCTGGGCGAGCGCTTCCGGCAGTTCCTTCTGGAACACGTTTCGCCGGGTGGTGTTCGAGCGCGGCTCGAAGATCGCCCAGAGACGACGCCCCTGGAATTTCCGCCGCAGGCCGGTGATGGCCTCGCGAATCGCGGTCGGGTGATGGGCGAAATCGTCGATCACGGTGATGCCGCGCGCGGTCTCTCCCCGGACTTCCTGGCGGCGCTTCACCCCGACGAAGCGCTCCAGTCCCTCGCGAACCTGGTCCGGCGACAACCCCGCCTGGCGCGCCGCGCAGACCGCCATGGCGGCGTTGCGAAGATTGAACTCGCCGATCAGCGGAACGTAGTAGCCCTCGTCCTCGAGCACGAAGCGGGTGCCGTCGCCCTGGTAATCGACGTCGGTGATCTTGGCATCGCAGTTGTCTCCGAAACCGACGCGTTTCACCGGACAGTGCGCCTCGGCTCCAGCCGTGGAGATCACGAGCATCCACCATCTGGCACGGC
>JAUIGT010000031.1 GCA_030432615.1 Verrucomicrobiia bacterium | reverse complement strand
CGGCCCGTAGTCCGCGTGCAATCGATTGGCCAGACCACAGAAGAAGCCGCGATAGGCTTCCACCTCGTCGGAATCGAGATTTCCATTTCCGCAACGGCAGGGACTGGCGAGAAATCCGAACATGGTAACCAGCCACCTTGATGACTTTCTCGGGCGGATGCAACCCCGCCGTCTCGCTTCTCCTCCCGAACTGCCGCTTGCCGTCCGCGCCTCAGGGCGTATCTCTTTCCCTCCCATGACTTCCCGCGAAATCCGGCAATCCTTTCTCGATTTCTTCCGCTCCCAGCAGCACACCATCGTGCCGTCGGCCTCCCTCATGCCGACGTCGCCGAACCTGCTGTTCACCAATGCGGGGATGAACCAGTTCGTGCCCTATTTCCTGGGCTCGGAGAAGGCGCCCTACGATCCGCCGCGCGCCGCCGACACCCAGAAATGCATCCGCGCCGGGGGCAAACACAATGACCTCGAGGACGTCGGTTACGACACCTACCACCACACCTTCTTCGAGATGCTGGGCAACTGGAGCTTCGGCAACTACTTCAAGGCCGAAGCCATCGCCTGGGCGTGGGAACTGTTGACCGAGGTCTGGAAACTTCCCCCGTCCCGCCTCTACGCGACCGTCTACCAGCCGGGCGAGGGCGACCCCGCCGACTTCGACCAGGAAGCCCACGATCTCTGGGCGGCGATTTTCGAAAAGGCCGGGCTCGATCCCGCCGTCCACATCGTCAACGGCAACAAGAAGGACAACTTCTGGATGATGGGCGACACCGGTCCCTGTGGTCCGTGCTCGGAGGTCCATGTCGATCTCACGCCCGAGGGAGACACCAAGGGCTCGCTGGTCAATGCCGACGACGCCCGCTGCATCGAGGTCTGGAACCTCGTCTTCATCCAGTTCAACGCCGAGTCCGACGGCTCCTTCCGTCCCCTCCCCGCCTGCCACGTCGATACCGGGATGGGCTTCGAGCGCATCTGCTCCATCATCCAGGGCACCCAGGGACTCAGCGATTTCTCGAAGCTGGTGTCCAACTACGACACCGATGTCTTCACGCCCATCTTCGACAAGCTCACCGAGCTGAGCGGAAAAAGCTACACCGCCACGGTGCCCGCCGGCGGACATCGCGACCACCTTTCCGAGCAGGAACAGGTCGATGTCGCCTTCCGCGTCATCGGCGATCACCTGCGCACGGTCAGCTTTTCCATCGCCGACGGGATCGAGCCCGGGCCGAAGGAACGCAACTCGGTGGTCCGGAACATTCTCCGCCGCGCCATCCGCTTCGGTCGCATCCTCGGCTTCAGCGCCGAAAAACCGCTGCTGGCCCCGCTGTTCCCGGTGCTGGTCGAGCAGATGGGCGACGTGTTTCCCGAGCTGAAGAACCGGAAGGATCGCATTCTCAGCGTGCTCGAAGCCGAGGAAGCGCAGTTCAACCGCACCCTCGACCGCGGGCTCAAGCTCTTCGACGAAGCCGCGGAGAAACTCGGGGAAGGAGATTCCTTCCCCGCCGAGACCGTCGTGAAACTCTGGGAGACCTATGGCTTTCCCCTCGACATGACCTACCTGCTGCTCGACGAGCGCAGCCTCGCCTGCGACCGCGACGAGGTCGATCAGCTCGTCGCCGCCCACAAGGGCACCGGCAAGGAGGGCGAGACCGGCGAGGAAGTCCATGCCGTGAAGATCGACACCGACGCCAAGTCGGAGTTTGTCGGTTATGACACCGACGAGACCGAGACCACCGTGCGCGAGTGGATCGAAAACGAGGACGGGGTGTTCGCCATCGTCGAAAAAAGCCCGCTCTATGTCGAGAAAGGCGGGCAGGTCGGCGACACCGGCACGCTTACCGCAGGCGAGGAAAACATTCCCGTCATCAACACCACCAGCGTCGGCGAGGCCCTCGTCGTCAAGTTGGAGCGCAAGCCGGCCGAGGAGACCGACACCGTCACCCTCAAGGTCGATCCCGAGCGCCGTCGCGGCATCGAGAGTCACCACACCGCCACCCACCTGCTCCACTGGGCGCTGCACGAGGCCGTCTCGCCCGACGCCGCCCAACAGGGGTCGCTGGTGGCCGAGGACCGGCTGCGTTTCGACTTCAACAGCACCGCCGTCACCCCCGAGCAGATCGCCGAGATCGAGGAACTGGTGAACGCCCGCGTCGCCGCCGACGATCCCGTGAGCTGGGTGGAAGTTCCCCACGCCGAGATCAAGGATCGCGACGACGTCATGCAGTTCTTCGGCGACAAGTACGGCGACGAAGTCCGCGTCGTCCAGATCGGTGGCAAGGAAGGCGAACTCAACGGCTACTCCATGGAACTCTGCGGCGGCACCCATGTTCGCAGGACCGGCCAGATCGGCCTTTTCAAGGTGCGCAGCGAAGGCGCCATCGCCGCCGGCATCCGTCGCGTCGAGGCCGTCTGCGGCCCCGCCGCCGTGGCCTTCGTCTCCGAGACCGCCCAGCAACTGCGGGGCGAGATCGCCGAGTTGACCGACAAGCTCACCGACCGGAACGCGGAGCTGGAAACGGCCGAGGTGGAGACCGTCGCCGTGCCCGTGCTACCCGCCGACGCGGAACAGGGCTGCGACCTGGCCGGCGATCCCGGCGTCGCCGAAGTGAACGCCTGGCTCGAAGCGCTGACCTCCCACCGCGACGCGCTCAAGCAAGCCAGCATCGAGGCCGACAAGAAACTCAAGAAAGCCGCCGCCGCCATCGCCGCGAAAGCCGCCGCACAGTGGCTCGACGATGCCATCGAAGGCGCGGAGGGCGATGCGCCGAAAACGATCGTGGCCCAGATCCCCGGCGACAACGCCGGCCTCCTCCAGGAAGCCATGAACGGCCTGAAGGCGCGCCAGTTCCCCGGCGTGGCCGTCCTCGCCGTCGTCGCCGATGGCAAGGTCCACGTCGGTGCGCTGGTGCATCCCGATTTCACCGGTCAGTTCAAGGCCGGCGACCTCGTCCGCGATCTCACCGCCATCGTTGGCGGCAAGGGCGGCGGCAAACCCGAAATGGCCCGCGGCGCCGGCTCCGAGGTCGGCAATGTCGATGCCATGCTCGCGAAGGCGCGGGAGTTGGTGACGACGTAGCCGCCACCCGTGGGTTCCGGACGAGAGGCAGCGAAGATTCGGGTTGGCGATTGCCGCTGCGCCCTCGTAAATTCGAGGTCATGGAAGAAGGGCGCGACCAAGAGAGGAAACCGGATCCGCTGATCGAGTTCTTCGCTTCGCTGATGTCGCTCGACTTCTGGAATCGCGCATTTCTGCGACCAAAGGGAGGCATCATCCGCGCGCTGGGAGTCCTGTTGGGGCTTCTCCTGATCGGGATCACGATCTGGACGATCCCGATTTTCGCTAACTTCCCCCCGGGCCAGCGATGGAAAGCCGTGCTTCACATGGTTGCTTGGACGATCTACGCGGCCTCGTTGCTGGTGCCTTTCCGAATCCTCGCGAAGGTCCAAGTGATCCGCTGGGCTTTCCTGGCCCTCTCCGTCTGGTTCCTTCTCGACCCGATTGCAGATGGGTTCAGAGCTCGTGAAGAATCCCCACGAGGTGGGATCGTGGTATTGATTGCGGTCGTCGCTGTCGCCATTGGAAACTTCTACCTGCTTTGGAAGGCGGGTGGCCTCGACCGCGAAGAGACGGCAGATCGACCGCAGCCGTGAAGCCCGCGGGAGCGATTGAAATTCTCTCCTCATTGGATCGCGGCCGGATCACTTGCCGCGGTCCACGTGTGCGCCCAATTCCTCATCAACAGGGCATGATCGAAGGCGATCGCGCTGGCAGGAAAGCGATTCCGACAATCGGGAAGAACGAATCTGTCGGAAGAAAGGTCGAGTCTCTCCGCGTGAAGAAAGTCCCGAAGGGACGGCAAGAAGGTAGCCGGTGGTGAAGCACAGCGGAACCACCGGATCTTGCGGTCAGAAATACTGGAGCCCCGGAGGGGCGTCGGGATGGACGTCCCTACCAGCCCCGTTTCTCGCCGCCCCTCCGGGGCTCTCGCATCTTTTGGAATTCGTTTCCCGGAGTTCCGCTCCGGTTCAACCCGGGCCACCCTTTGGTCGTGCCTTCGGCACTTTCTTGAACAAGATTTCCATCTCCAACTGTCGCCTTCAATCACGAGTTGGGACATCTCGCCTCCAAATCAGCTTCGGCCGTCCACGTGTGCTCGCACCTTCGCATCAAGAGCGCATGATCGAAGGCGATGCTGCCGGTGGGAAATCGTTCCAGTTCCTCAAAATAGGCCGAGGTCAACCGGATCACTTTCACCGGTTTCACTTTCCAATTCATCACTTCCAAGCGCAATCCATCCAACTTCGCCCCGCAGGGCCGCGCGGAATATCCCAGGCACCCGGTCTCGAAAAATCGGGAGGCAGCCTCCAGCGACGAAAACGCGGAATCCCTCGGAAATGAATCTGTTTCGACCGCTTCCACATCGATGATCGGTGAATCTTCTCCTTTCGTATCAATCCGAATCGCGATCCTTCCGTTCCGATCCTGCACCCGAAAGCGTGAGAAATGATGTACCCCGGGAAAGATCCGACCACCTGAAAGGGCGTTGATCCGAGACCCGGTATCCCGCCTGGGAATGAAGACTCTCTCGCAGGTTTCGCCGACTTCATTTTCCCATTCGACCGCGTAACGAAAAGCAGCGTTCTCGCTGGAGATGCCAAGGATAGCTGGCATTCGAGCCGGGCGAATTTCTTCCAAGCGAATCAGACAAACTCCCGCGATGGCGAAACCGGCGATCCGTTTCGGACGGAAGGGAGCAGGAAGCTGCGCAGTGGCCACATCGGGATCGAGGCGGTAGTTCAGCAAGAGGCGCCGGCGAATCAAACCGTTGAGCTTGGGGATCTTCATGGGTGAAACTTGCTGCCGAATCTGGAAAGTCCCGGAGGGACGCCAAAAGGGTAGCCGGTGGTGAAGCGCGGCGAAACCACCGGTTGAATGAAGGAGCCCCGGCGGGGCATGGAGAAATGCACCTTCCTTGCGCTCAATTATTCGTGCACCATTTCCCTGCTGGCATTCCGCCCTCGCGTGAATAGGGTGCTTCCCTCGCCGCCGGCCAAACCTTTCAACCCTGTTGGGTCGGCGGCCCGACCCTCTTTACTCATCGTTTTTCCCCATGGCCAAAGGACCTCAGAACGCCATCTCTCCCACCCGCGAAGAAGATTTCCCGGAGTGGTATCAGCAAGTCGTCCGCGCCGCCGACCTGGCGGAGAACTCGGAGGTGCGGGGCTGCATGGTCATCAAGCCGTGGGGCTACGGGCTCTGGGAACAGATCCAGCGGCAACTGGACGCCATGTTCAAGGAGACGGGGCACAAGAACGCCTACTTCCCACTCCTGATTCCCGTCAGCTACCTGGAAAAAGAAGCGACCCATGTCGAGGGATTCGCCACCGAGTGCGCGGTCGTCACCCATCACCGCCTGGAACTGAAGGACGGCAAGATGGTGCCCTCGGGGGAACTGACCGAGCCCTACGTGATTCGCCCGACTTCCGAAACCATCATCGGCGCGGCCTTCGCCCGCTGGGTGCAGAGTCACCGTGACCTGCCGCTGCTCATCAACCAGTGGGCCAACGTCATGCGCTGGGAAATGCGTCCGCGCCTTTTCCTGCGGACGGCGGAATTCCTCTGGCAGGAAGGCCACACCGCCCACGAGACCGCCGAGGAAGCGATGGAGGAAACCACGCTGATGCACGGGGTCTACGAAACCTTCCTCCGCGATCACCTCGCCATCCCGGTGATTCCGGGCGAGAAGACGGAGGCGGAACGTTTCCCCGGCGCGCTCAACACCTTCACCGTCGAGGCCATGGTCCAGGACCGGAAAGCCATCCAGGCCGGCACCTCGCATTTCCTGGGACAGAATTTTTCCAAGGCCGCCGGTATCGAGTTCGAAGGTCGCGAGGGCGTGCGCGAGCACGCCTGGACCACGAGCTGGGGCGTGAGCACGCGCCTCATCGGGACGCTGATCATGGCCCACGGCGACGACGACGGGGTCATCATGCCGCCCCGAGTCGCCCCGACCCAGGTGGTGATCCTGCCGGTCACGCCGAAACCGGAAACGAGGGAGGCGGTGATGGCGGCCTGCGAGAAACTGGCCGCCGATCTCAAGGCGCAGTCGTTCCACGGCGACCCGGTGCGCGTCGAGATCGACGATCGTGACCTCGGTGGCGGCGTCAAGAACTGGGAATGGATCAAGAAGGGCGTCCCCGTCCGCATCGAGATCGGTCCGCGCGACCTGGAAAAGGGGTCCGTCGCTCTCGCTCGCCGCGACAAGGCGCCCAAGGACAAGGCCTTCGTCCCCGCGGACGAGGTGGCCGGTTCGATCAGCGAAACGCTGCAGTCCATCCAGGACGGCCTTCTCGACCGCGCCCGCGCATTCCGGCGCGAGAACACCGTCGAGATCGATTCCATGGGCGCCCTGAAAGCGTTCTTCGCCGAGGACCAACCCGGCGGCTTCGCCCTGGCCCACTGGGCCGGCTCGGCGGAGGACGAGGACAAGCTCGCCAAGGATCTCAAGATCACGATCCGCTGTATCCCGAAGGATCCCGCCCTGCGCGGCGAACCCGGCACCTGCATCGGCACCGGGAACCCGGCCGAGGGCCGCGTCGTGTTTTCCCGCGCCTATTGATTCGGTTTCCTTCGATTCCTCTTCTTCGTCCTCACCCTCTTCCCCAAATTCGAATCCATGAAGGTCTACATCAAACCCGGTTGCCCGTGGTGCGTCGATGCCGTCGCCTGGCTCAAGCGCGAAGGCTACGACTTCGAACTCATCGACGTCATCGCCGATCCGGCCGCCTTCGAGGAGATGCGTCGGATCTCCGGCCAGTCCAAGGCACCCACGATGACGGTCGGCGACCTGATGCTCCCCGATTTCGGGGTCGATGAACTCGAAGCTTTTCTCGAGAAGCACGAGATCCATCCGTGACCGCGCTGGGAGTACGAGCATCCCAGCTCGCCCCGGTCGATTGGAGCGACGAGGGGTAGTCGTGCTCTTCTTCACGACCTGTGAAGCGGGCGCGTAGCACGCACTCCCAATCACCCAAAAAAAACGCCGGCTGCTCCCGCAACCGGCGTTTTTCGAAAGAAGGTGACCTGGGTCGGTCCCGATCGGGATCGATCAGAACTCGAAGCGCAGACCGAGACGAGCGGTGGTGTAGTTGTCCACGTCGCCGCCGAGCAGGTTGTAGGTCGCGTCGGTGAAGACCGAGCCGTTCTCCATGAGGCGGAAATCGATGCCGCCGCCGAAACGGAAAAGGCCTTCGGTTTCGCCGTTGGTGTGGACACCGCCGCCGACGATGGCGTAGGGGGCGATGCAGTCGAACGGCACGCGGTAGACGGCGTCGAGGGTGTAGTTCTGCACTTCGCTATCGGTGCCGTAGAAGGCCGCGCTGAAATCGAAGCCGAAGTTCGCGTTGTAGAAGTGGGAAACGCTGATACCACCACCGAGGGCGTCATCGTAGTGACCACCGTTGGGGAAGAAACCGGCGACGAAGCCGCTGAATTCGAAACCGCCATCGTAGCAGGCGGGCGCGATGACGACGGGATTCTTTTCGACCACCATCTTGCCACCACCAGCCTGGGCGGCGAAGGGCACGAGCGCGAAAGCGATCAGCGCGGAAAGGAAGGCTTTTTTCATGGAGAGAGTTGGATTGAGGTTGAGCGGAATGGTTCCCCGAACGGGTAGCAGAGGAGTCACACCGCGCAAGCGAAATCGGCTTCACCGATTTGCGTGTCCGCGCGCCCCGAAAACCAAAAAAAGAACGCCGGCGGTTTCCCGCCGGCGTTCGGTGTCAACTCGATCTAACTACCAGATCTGAAAGATGTTGTGAGACTGACCTCGCTCAGAAGGCGAAGCGCAGACCGAGACGGGCGATGGTGTAGTCTTCGACGTCGCCGCCGAGGATGTTGTAGATACCGTCGGCGAAGAGCGAGGTGCCTTCGAAGAGCCGGAAATCAACGCCACCACCGAAACGGAAGATGCCTTCGGTTTCCCCGTTGGTGTGCAGACCGCCACCGGCGAGAATGTAGGGGGCGATGCAGTTGATCGGGAAGCGATAGACGGCGTCGAGGGTGTAGTTCTGGACTTCGCTGTCGGTGGCGTAGAAGGCCGCGGAGAAGTCGAGACCGAAATTCTCGTTGAAGAAGTAGCCGAGGCTGATGCCCCCACCGATTTCGTCGTCGATGTGCTCGTTGTCCGGGAAGATGCCCGCGGCGAAGGCGCCGAATTCGAAACCGGCGTCGTAGCAACCGGCGGGAACCATGGGAGCCGGAGCGGAGTCGATGACATACTTGCCACCCGCTTGGGCGATTCCGCCGAGACCGGCGAGCACGAAGAGAGTCAGGAACACTTTTTTCATGTTAGAGAGTAGGTTGGTTGTGATTCGCGATGGAGATTGCGTAATTTTTAAAAACTAGAGCCTTTTCCTTAATGTTCAAATAAATTTTAGAAAACTATAAAAATTTTTGTGGCGTCGGTTTTTGGGGCCTCTTTATGACGAGAATCGGCCCCCTTCGCGGGTTTTTCGGGAACTCCTTTGCTTTCGAGAGCGGTTTTAGCTACAGGGAGAATGCGGTCGCCATGTTGACCGGAATCGATTTTTTCCCGCCATGAACTACGCCATCTGCAACGAGACCTTCCAGGACTGGCCCTTTGAAAAGGCCTTCGCCTACGCCCGCGAATGCGGCTACACCGGCATCGAGATCGCCCCGTTCACGATTGCCCACGATGCCCGCGAGATTTCGGCGGAACAACGGGCGACCGTCCGCCAACAGATCGCGGACGCCGACCTGACCTGCGTAGGGCTGCACTGGCTCCTGGCCAAGACGGAGGGCTATTACCTGACGACGCCGGACGAGGCGGTCCGGAAACGCACCGGGGAATACCTCGCCGAGTTGGCGCGGCTCTGCCGGGATCTCGACGGATCGATCATGGTCCTGGGTTCCCCCCTGCAGCGCAACCTGCTCCCCGGCGTCTCCCACGACGAGGCCATGGGCTACGCGGCCGAGGTGGTGAAATCCGCCATGCCGGTGCTGGAGGACTGCGGCGTCACCCTGGCCCTGGAACCGCTCGGTCCGGGCGAAGGCGACTTCCTGAACACCGCCGAGCTGGGTATCGAGCTGGCGAAAATGGTCGATTCCCCCAATTGCCGGCTCCACCTGGACGTGAAGGCGATGTCGACGGAATCCAAACCGATCGCCGATGTCATTCGCGACAGCCGCGACTGGATCGCCCATTTCCATGCCAACGACCCGAACCTGCTCGGACCGGGCATGGGGGAAGTGGAGTTCGATCCCATCTTCACGGCGCTCCGGGAGATCGGCTACGACGGCTGGGTTTCGGTCGAGGTTTTCGACTACTCGCCCGGCGCCGAAAAGATCTGCACGGAGAGCCTCCGCTACATGCGGGAGGTGGAGGCCCGCCTCGCGTGAATCCACACGCGGCCCGCTTGATTTCCCGCCTCATACCAGATTCCAATAACTTCTGGACGATTGATAGAAATGGAAAAAGGGGATCCTAGCCTTCGGTTGATTTTCGTGATGCGAGCCTTCGCTTCCCGGATGCTTCGTTCCGCCTCGGTCAGGTAGCTCGCTACCTTCCCTCAGCGCGCCTCGCCCCGAGAACCGAAGGCCTCGCAAATCGTCCAGATCTTATTTGGATCCGGTATCAGGCGTCGTCGGAGCCGCCCAGTCGCTCCTCGAGTTTCTTGACCCGGGCGTAGAGCCCGCCGAGACGCTTCACGAACATGTTGGTTCGCATCGATTCCTTCCAGGGTTTCGCCGGATAACC
Source organism: Verrucomicrobiia bacterium (assembly GCA_030432615.1). Classification (GTDB taxonomy): domain Bacteria; phylum Verrucomicrobiota; class Verrucomicrobiia; order Verrucomicrobiales; family DEV007; genus JAEUHH01. The sequence goes on along the minus strand of JAUIGT010000031.1, from coordinate 12,933 downwards.
GAAGACTTTTTCTCCGGGCTTCACGTCGGCAATCACCCCGGATCGTCCCCCGGTAATGGCTCCATCCCCGATCTCCAGGTGGCCGGCGACGCCGGTCCGCGCCGCCAGGGTCACGTAGTTCCCGATCCGGGTGCTGCCCGAGATGCCCGTCTGGGCGACGATGATGCAGTGCTTCCCGATGACCACGTTGTGCGCGATCTGGACCTGGTTGTCGATCTTGGTGCCTTCCCCGATCACCGTCTCCCCGAAGCGGGCGCGATCGATGGTGGTGCTGGCGCCGATCTCGACGTCGTTCTCGACACGCACGATGCCGAGTTGCTCGATCTTCTGGTGCCGCCCCTCGGCGAACTCGAAGCCGAAGCCGTCGGCTCCGACCACGACCCCCGGGTGAAGGATCACCCGATCCCCCAGCTGGCAGCCGTAGAGAACGTAAACGCCGGGACCGATCTCGCAGTCGGCGCCGACCCTGGCCCCGATACCGATCACGGCGTTGGGACCGATCTTCGTGCCATCGCCCACGGTGGCGCCCGACTCGATCACCGCGCCGGGACCGATGGAGACTTTTTCTGGATCGAGGCTGACATCGTCCGCCACCACCGCCGAGGGATGCACACCCCAGGCCGCCGCCGGCTTCGGCACCGCGAATTTGCGCAGCACCGCATCGAAGGCCATGACCGGATTGGCGACGAGGACCAGGGCGGCCGCCTCGGGAGCGGTGACCGTTTCCTTGGCCACAAGGACCGCACCGGCGCGCGTGGCGGCGAGGTCACCGGCGTATTTCTCGTTGCCGAAGAAACTCACGTCGCTTCCCGACGCGCTTTTCAGGGCGGCAAATCCCGTGAAAACCTGGTCGGAATCACCGCGCAGGATGCGGCCGTCCACCAGGCCGGCGAGTTCTTGAAGAGTCAGATTCACGGGAGAGGGGCGGGCGGATGAAGTTGGACTGAGAATTTCGATCGAGACCCTGCCGCAGGATCACCGGGGCGGCGAGGCGGAAAAAGAAAGCCGCCGCTGGAACCTGGCGTCCCGCTGGCGGCTGCGTCGCGCGGCGGCACCAAGAATGGCTCCGCCGCACTGGAAATGTCGGAACAGGATCAGTTGCCGCCGCTCGTGGTCGTGGTGGCGCCGGCGGGGGCGTCCTTGTTCAGCGTGGCGATGATTTCGGCCGTCAGGTCCGGCACCTTGTCCGAGGTGAAAAGGATGACCTTGTTGGCCTTGGGAAGGAAGGACTTGTCGTAGACGAGGTCGAGCCCCTTGGCAGCGGACATGCCATCGACGATCTCGCGAATGGTGGCCACCAGGGTCTGCTCCATCTTCTGGCGCGCTTCGATGATCTCCTGCTGGGCGCGGCGCTCGGCTTCCTGGATTTCGCGTCCCTTGGCCATGCGCTCCTGCATGATCTGCTGGAGTTCGTTGAACGCGGCCTGACGCTGCTCCTGCGACATCGCGGTGTCACGCGCCTTCTCGTCGAGACCGGCGGCCTTCTTGGTCAGGGCTTCGTAGTCCGCCCGCTTGGCGTCGATCTCTCCCTGCTTCTCCTTCGCGATGGCGTTGACCGCCTCCACTTCTTCCTTGGTCTTGTAGAACTGATTGAGGCACTCCTGCATATCGACCACGGCGATGTTCAGGCCGTTTTGCGCGGTCGCGTTCTGGGTGGAGAGACCGCTCAGGAAAAGACCGAGCAGAGTGAGAAGGAGAATGGGGCGTTTCATGAATCCGTTGGGGGAGGGATGAGACTTCAGGAGTGGGTGGAAGAGAGGGCCCACCCGGCCGGCATTCAGTGGCGGCAAGGCGGGCAACAAAGCAGAATTCTGCCTAAACGCAAACGCATAAGGCGGGACACTTCTTAGGGATTTGTTGTCTCTTCGCAGACGTGACATGCTCTCACCAAAGGGGAACATTCCGAGGTAGGCATGTCGCGCCGTGTCGCGGGTTTCCGATCGATCGATCCAGGGGCGACAGAGAGCGGGTTCGCCCAACCTCGGTCGCGACCAAACAAGACAAAAAAAGCGGGGTCAGCCTCGCGACCGACCCCGCTTGGGAAGAGTTTCGACGTTCAGCCGATCAGAAGTTGTATCCGATGGTGAAGTTGAAGCGACCGCTGTCGTCGTTGAACTGGTCGGTGTCGATCGGGATACCGTAGTCGAGGCGGATCGGGGCGCCACCCAACATGAAGAGGCGAAGACCGAAACCCCAGTTGGAGTTCATGCCACCGCCGAAGGTGCCGGGACCGCCGGAGACTTCACCCATGTCGTAGAAGACCGCGCCGCGAATCTTCTCGATGAGCGGGAAGGTGTATTCCGCGGAAACGAACCACATTTCGTCGCCCCCGAGCGGCTCGCCCTTCTCGTCCTTGGGACCGACGTCGCGGTAGTCGAAGCCGCGCAGGTTGTTGGCACCGCCGAGGAACTGTCGGACGAAGATGTGATCCGCGTCGCTGACGGTGGAGAAACGTCCGCTGAAGTTGAGGATGGTGTCACCCGGCAGCGCGATGTGCTGGGCACCGGTCGCGGAGAAGGTCACCGCGCTGACGTCGCCACCCAGACCGGCCTCGACGCCGGCACTGAGGCGGCGGCCCTTGCGGGGCAGGAAGAGGTCGTTGCGATCGTCGTAGACGAGGTTGAACTCGCCCGCGTTGTAGAAGTAGTCGCCCTCTTCCTCCTTGAGGATGTCGGTGGCGTCGTTGTCGACCGAAATCTCGATGCTCTGCGGGCGGATGCCGGCCTCGGCATAGAGAAATTCACCGATCGGCTTCCGGAGCGAAAGCGCACCGCCGAAGGTGGTCTGGTCGTAGTAGTCGCTGAGGAAAAGCAGGTCGCGGTAGAAGGCCTCACCCGTGAGCGCGAGGCGCTTGCCCATGAACCACGGTTCCGTGATGCTGAGCTGGATGTCGCGGCGCTTGGTGCCGACGCGGACCCCGAGGCGGAAACGCTGACCACCGCCGGTGAGGGAGGGCCAGTTGCCGATGTCGAAGTTGGTCTGGGAGATCTCCATGAACCCGACCAGGTCGTCGATCGAGCTGAAGCCGGCGCCGAAGTTGATGGTTCCGGTCGGCTTCTCGGTGACGGTGATCACCAAATCCTTGGAATCGATCATCGAACCCGTGTCCACCGGCATCACATCGACGGCGGCGAAGTAGTTCAGGTTCATCAGGCGGGCGCGGCTGGCCTCGATCTTGGCCTTGTCGAAGGGCTCGCCGGGGGCGATGGCCAGTTCGCGGCGGATGACGTGGTCCTTCGTCTTGGTGTTCCCCTCGATGTGGATCTGGCCCACGTCGTAGGAGCGACCCTCGGTGACCACGAAGGTGACGGAAACGGAGTTGGGACCGGCGGGATCGAGCTTCGGCGTCACCCGCGCATCGGCATAACCCTTGAGGCCATACTGGTCCTCGATCAGGGCGATGTCGTCCTTGAGGAACTGGCCGGAGTAGGCGTTGCCCGAGGCGGTCTTCAAGTAGGGAAGCAGGTCGTTTTCCAGCGAGATGGCGTTGACACCGGACACCGCCACCTTGCCGACGGTGTAGGGCTCGCCCTCGTTGATGGTGATGACGAGATCGACTTCCTCCCCGCCCTCGACGCGGACACGGCTCACGTTGACCACGTGGGCACCGAGGTAGCCGTTGTTCTGGTAGTGGTCCTCGATGGCGCGGATGTCGGTCTCCAGGGTGCTGTCATCGATCCGGGCCTCGTCCTGGAACGGATTGAGGATGCTCTTGGGCTTCTGCTCCATCTGCTTCTTCAGGTCCGCGGAGGAGAAGACCGAGTTTCCGACGAAGGTCACCTCGCGCAGCTTGGCCTGGCCACCTTCGCTGACGGTGTAGGTGACGGTGGAGTAACCGCTGCGATCGGGAGCCGACACCTGGTAGCTCACCGTGGTGTCGGGAAAGCCGCGCTTCCGGTAGAGCTCGAGAATGGCTTCCCGTCCCTCGCGAATCTCCGACTCGTCGATGGGGCGATTCGTCCGCAGGTCCGCCTGCTTGGCCAACTTGCCGGAATCGAAGGCGGAATTGCCCACGAACCGGACCTCGCCCAGCATCGAGCGGGCCTGCACCACCAGCTTCAGGGCGACGCCGCCGCTGGCGGGCTTGGAGAGAACGCGGATGTTTTCGAAGTCACCCGTCGCGTAGAGATTCTTGATGTCCTCGTCGATCTTGGCCGGCGAAAGCGGTTCGCCGACCTTGGTCGACATCGCCGCGAGAATCCGATCCTTGGTGACCACAGCCGACCCCACATACTCGACGTCGATGTCCTTGACTGTCTGGCCGCCCGCCTGGGCGCGCACCTCCGAGGTTCCGGCGATCATCACCATCGCCAAAAAGGCGCCTGCTGCGAGTCTCAAAGGGCTGAGCCCCAGTTTGTTTCGATTCATGCGAAAAGCGTCTGTTTGCGGATTCTCCGGCTGGTGGAAAATGGAAGAAAAATTTCCCCGAAAGAATCGCTTCTTTTCGGGAACGAATAGGTTCGCGTCAAGTCGGAAATTTGCAACACGAATACCGTAATTGTTAAGAGAATCAAAGCTTCCGAGCGTCAGCGACCCGGCAACTCTCCCCGCTCTCCCCGTGGCCAGTGGCCGCAACCTTACGAAAGTTTATTCGACTTTCCATAAATTTTGTCTATCTTAAAATTCGGTCAAATCCCGCTCAGCGGACCTTTTCCCTCGCCTTTCCCGCCCGTGGCCCACCCGGAGCATTTGTCATGCCGGAACTGCTGACATCACCCGCCCCCGTTTCCGAGGACTCGCGCAACCCCGCCGATGAGGCTACCATCGCCCCCGTGAGTGACAATTTCTACACGGAGACCACCGAGGCGCCCAGGAACGATTTCGACGTGTCCCTGCGCCCGCCGGATTTCACCGAGTTCCGCGGCCAGGCCAAGGTCAAGGAGCGCCTCATGCTCATGGTCGAGGCCGCCAAGCAACGGGGCGACGCGCTCGATCACGTCCTGCTCTGCGGCCCTCCCGGTCTCGGGAAAACGACCCTCGCCCACATCCTCGCCCAGGCCTTCGGCAGCCAGATCCACTGCACCTCCGGTCCCCAGATCGAGAAGGCGGGCGACCTCGCCGGCATCCTCACCAACCTGCAGCACGGCGATTTCCTCTTCATCGACGAGATCCACCGCCTCCACCCGGCCATCGAGGAGTATCTCTACCCCGCGATGGAGGACTACAAGCTGGACATCATCATCGACCAGGGCCCCAGCGCGCGCTCCATCACCCTGACGCTGCCGAATTTCACCCTCGTGGGCGCCACCACCCGCGCCGGCATGCTCACCGCGCCGCTGCGTTCCCGCTTCGGCATGACCAATCGGCTGGACTACTACACCGCCGAGGAGCTGGTCTCCATCATCGTGCGCTCCGCCGGCTTGCTCCACATTCCGATCAAGCCCGAGGGCGCCCTGGAAATCGCGTCCCGTTCCCGCGGTACCCCGCGCATCGCCAACAACCTGCTCCGCTGGGTCCGCGACTACGCCCAGGTCCGCGCCGACAACGAGATCACCCAGCCCGTCGCCGACAGCGCCCTGCAGATGCTCGAGATCGACCAGGACGGACTCGATGAAATGGACAAGCGCATCCTCGAGGCCATCGTCTACAAGTTCAGCGGCGGCCCCGTCGGGCTCGGGTCGCTCGCCGTGGCCGTGGGCGAGGACGAGTCCACCCTCGAGGACGTCTACGAGCCCTACCTCATCCTCCAGGGCTTCCTCAAGCGCACCCCGCGCGGCCGCGTCGCCATGCCGGCGGCCTTCCAGAAGATCGGGGCCAAGATCCCCAAGGACTACCAGGCCGAATTGTTCTGAGGCCCCACCCGCCTTTCCTTTCCTCCCCCACTTTCCACCGCCTCACCCATGAAAGAATTCATCGAGCAAATGGAGAAGATGACCGCGGCCTTCCGGGACCCGGAATATCTCTTCCTCGTTCTCGAGCCCCTGCTCGTCTGGGGAATCGCTTTCGGGCTGGTGGGACTGGTGGTCACCTGGTTCCTGAAGAACGAGAAGCTCCAGGTCGTCTCGCTCATCATCATGATCGCCTCCGCCCTCGCCGTGGTTCCCTACCTCCAGGCGCGCGGCAACGCCCAGGAACGGATCGAGAGCGTCTACAAGGTGTCCGATCCCTCCCGCGCCAAGGGTTTCCACACCAACACCCTCGACCGCCGCGAGCATCGTTGGCTCTACCTCGCCCTCGCCGGCATCGCCGGCGCCGCCGTACTCGTGGGTCCGCGCCGCAACCGGCTCGGTCTCGGCCTCGCCATCGGGTCGGTCGCCTTTTCCCTCTACGCCATCAACTACGGCCTCTGGATGCACTACCAGGATTCCCTGGCCTACCATCCCAACCTCAAGCAGAACGAGGCCCCGGTGAAAGACAAGATCCGCGCCGAGCCGGTGGAGGAGAAGGCCACCGAAACTGTGTCCCGGCCGCCCGAGCCCGCGCCGACCGAGACGCCCCCGGAATCCGCGACCCGCCGCGCGGTGCGCCCGCTGACGGCGGGAACCCCGTGAGGAAAAGCAAAACGCGACCCAACCCTGTCAGGTCCGCGACCCGACCCTGTCAGATTTCCACCGCGAAGCGATCGCCCTTTCCGATCGAGCGGGCGAAGCCGGTCAGCAGGGCGATGACCTTCTCCACATCGCCGAAATCGGCGACCTCGACCACGGAGTGCATGTAGCGCAGCGGCAGGGAAACCAAGGCGCTGGGAATGCCGTCGCCGATCTGGAAGATGGAATCGGTGTCGGTCGAGGTCGATCGCGACGACGCCTCGTGCTGGAGCGGAATGCCGGCGTCGGCGGCCACGCTCATGAGACGTTTCACCACTTCGGGATGATTGACGGTCCCGTGGGTCAGCGACGGGCCGCCGCCGAGGGTGATCTTGCCGTGCTTGTCGTGCTCGATGCCGGGCGAATCGGTCGCGTGGGTCACGTCGAGCACCACGCAGACGTCGGGCTTCAGCCGATGAGTCGCCATGGTGGCGCCGTGGCCGCCGATCTCTTCCTGGACGGCGTTGAGCGCGACCACCGTCGATTCCGGGCGGTGATCACCGGCCGCCAGGGCCTTCACCACCTCGGCGATGATGAATCCGCCGATCCGGTTGTCGAGCGCGCGGCCGACGATGCGGTTGTTGCCGAATTTCTCGGGGCCATCGGTGTAGACCGCCGGGTGGCCGACACGAATGCCCATCTCGATCACTTCCTCCGCGCTCGAGGCGCCGACATCGACGTAGAGTTCGTGCTGCTCGGGCGCCTTCTCCCCGCCGCTGCGATCGCGCAGGTGGATGGCGGTGTTGCCGATGATGCCGAGCACCTCGCCCCGATCGCTGAAAATCGTCACCCGCCGTCCCCGCGCCGCCGCCCAGTCCGAGCCGCCGATGCGATCGATCCGCAGGTAACCGTCGTCGGTGATGTGGCGCACCATGTAGCCGATCTCGTCGGCGTGCGCTTCCAGCATCAGCGTCGGCGCCTCGGGATCGCGTCCCTTCACCGTCGCCCAGGCGCTCCCGTAGGCGTCGCTCTCCACCGAATCGGCGAACCCACGGGCGTAGGCGGCCCACTTGCGCTGGCCCGGGGCCTCGAAACCGGTCGGGCTCGGGGTTTTCAACAGGTCGAACAGGAAAGTCTCGGCGTCGTCGTTCATGGCGCCACCTTCCGGGAAACGCCCGAATCTTGCCACCGGAAAAAGGCGTGATTTCCGCCGCGATTCGCGCTATTTCTCCGGTCCTCCCCGAAACCGGATCCCCCATGCTGACCATCGACCAGATCGTTGCCCTGTTGCAGCAGAACGAAACCTTCGCGGACGCGCCGGAGGCGATCCTGCGCGAACTGGCGTCGGGCATGAAGGAGCGCGCCATCGACACCGACACCGTGCTCATCCAACAGGGAAAGAAATGCGGCAGCCTCTTCGTGGCCACGGCCGGCGATTTCGGTGTCTTCATCGACGGGGAGACGGAACCGGTCGCCCGGCTCGGTCGCGGCCGGGTCTTCGGCGAGATCGGCGCCGTCTCCGGCATCGAGGCCACCGCCACGGTCCGATCCCTGACCGGGGGCAGCATTCTCGAGATTCCCGGCCCGGCCCTGCACCGCGCCTTCGGCCAGTCGCCGAAACTGGCGGAGTCGGTGCTGCGCTCGCTCTCGCGATACCTTGGTGCGCGGTGAAAGGAATCGTCCCCCGCCGCCCAATCTCCCTTATTCCGCCTCGAAACCCGGCGCCGGACCGCCGTTGGCGAGAAGGTGACTGAGGTGCGGCGTGTAGAGTTCCGGCTCCAGGAGAAAGGAATCGTGGCCCTTGTCGGAGTGAACGGTCAGGTGCATGACCGGCACCTCGGCCAGCTTCAACTCGCGCACCAGGGCGGCCTGTTCCTCGGGGTAGAAGCAGTAGTCCTCGTCGATGGAGAAAACCAGGTAGCGATGCCCGGCGTCGCGGGAACGTCTCAGCAACTCGGTCATGTTTTCCGCCCCGCCCTCGATCACCGGATCGAAACGCGACCACATTTCACAGATCCTCAGGTAGGTGTTGGCGTCGAAACGCTTCACGAACTTCTTTCCCTGGTGGAGCATGTAGCTCTCCACCTGGTCGGCGACCGAATACCACGCGAAATGATCGTCGGCCTGCCGCACGTCGCGGCGGGCGCGGCGCTCGATGGCGTCGAGGTGCACGAAGCACTTGTGGCTGATCATTCTCGCCAGCGCGAGTCCGAGGGTCGGGTGGTCGCCGTCCTCGTAGTAGTTGCCGCCGCGGAAATTCGGGTCGGTCTCGATGGCCAGGATCTGCTCGAGCAGGAAGATGCGGTTCAGCACCGTGGTCCGCATCCCGGTGGCGATGGGGATCACCAGCCCGACCCGCTCGGGAAACACGGTGGCGAAATTGAGGCAGGCCAGCCCGCCGGTGGACGGGCCGATGACGGCGTGCAGCTTCTCGATTCCGAGCGCATCGAGGAGTCGCGCCTGGCTCTGGACGACGTCGCGGACGGTGATGTGGGGAAAGGCCGACGCCCAGGGTTTCCCGGTGGCGGGATTGAGGGACGCCGGCCCCGTGGATCCGTAGCAACCGCCCACGTAGTTCGCGCAGATGACGAAGAAGCGATCGGTGTCCAGCGCCCGGCCCGGACCGATGAACGCGTCCCACCAGCCCGCGTGGCAATCCTCCGTCCAGCGATCCCCGATCTCGGGCACGGACGGATTGTGGCCGGCGGCGTGCTGGTTGCCGGAGAGCGCGTGAAAGAGGAGGATGGCGTTCGACTTGTCCGCGTTCAGCTCACCCCAGGTCTCGTAGGCGATCGTCACCGAATCGAGCGTTTCGCCCGACGCGAAGGTGAAGGGGCCGGCATCTTCGGTGATGGAGAGAAACTGGGTGCTGACGGTGGGGCTGGACATGGATGAGACGAAAAAGGCGGGAGAGTTGCAGGTACGGACGCGGGGGACGAATCGGGAATCTACGCCGAAAACCGCCTCGGGCCAAAGGTTTGCTCTGTCATGAACCCGAAGCGGTCGGCGCGTTCTTCTCGATGACTTTTCCCCGTTTTTGACGGAAAAGTGGAGGCGTCCTTTCCGCCGTCCTCCTTCGCCCCGTGAGTTCCGCATCCTCCCCCGCCCCCGCCCCGTCGAGTGCCGCGTCCCCGTGGCATCGACTGCGGACGCGTTGCGGCACGGGCGGCCTGGCACTGCTGGCCCTGGTGCTCGCCATCGCGATCGCTTGCGCGGTCTACCTGATGCGCGGCGAGACGCCGTGGGAGAGCGGGGTGATCGACAAGATCCGTGCCGAGGAGTCGCTAACCATCGGCGACACCATCTCCGCCGGCCTCTGGCTCGGGGCGGCCCTCAACCTCGTCCTCGCCCTCGCTCTCCTCGCCGTGGCCCGCTGGTGGACGCGCGCCCTCGAATCCGCGGCGCCGACCATTCCGAAAACCGCCCGCGGAGCCGCCCTGGGCGGACGCCTTTTCTGGATCCTCACCCTGCTCGCCGTGCTCGCCGCCGGCTGGCTGCGGGCGCCGCGGTTGGATCACAGCTTGTGGAACGACGAGGAGCAGGCTTTCCGAAAATTCACCTGGGGCGAATACGAGATCCCCGAGCTGCCCAAGCAGACGAAACGGGCGAAAGCGCAGGCGAAGAACGCCGGCCCCGACGAACTCGTCTTCGATCCCGCCGACTGGGACCGCGCCCTCTTCTACAGCGTCAACGGCAACAACCACGTCGTCCATACCGTCGCCGCCCGGCTCTGCCACGCCGCCTGGCGACATTTCGCGAAGCCGGACCCGGAGACCTTTCGCGAATCCGTCATCCGGCTCGAACCCTTCCTCAGCGGCCTGCTCGCCATCCTGGTGCTCGCGTTCTGGCTGAAGATCGCCGGCTTTCCCCTCGCCGGCGCAGCCTCGGCCTGGATCGTGGCGCTGCACCCGTGGCTCCTCCGCTACGGGGCCGAGGCGCGCGGTTATGCCGCCATGCTGCTGTTCATCCTGCTGGCCTTTCTCTGCCTGACGCTCGCCCTGCGCACCCGCCGCTGGCGCTGGTGGCTGGGCTACGGACTGGCCCAGTGTCTCTACCTGCTCTGCTTCGCCGGCGCCGTCTACCTGGCGGTGGCGATGAACGCGGTCGCCATCGGTCTGCTCGCCTGGCGCCGCGACGTCGGCTCGCTCTGGCGCTGGTTCGTCAGCTGCGTGCTCGGCGCCATGCTGTTCCTGCAGATGATGACCGCCACCGTGCTGCGGATCTGGAACTGGATCCAGGCGCCCCACGTCGAACCCTTCCCGATGGATGCCGCGTTCTTCCGGGATTTCTGGGGCCACCTCGCCATCGGGGCGCCGTGGAACGCCGCCTTCCCCGATCTCCAGCACGGGGTCGATGTCACCCACCTCGCGGAATCGCTGCCCGCTTGGGGTGGCGCCTTCACCATCGGGCTGCCGATCCTGCTCGGGCTAGGGCTCGTCGTCGCCTGCGGAAAAAGCCCCGCCGCGCGCCTGCTGTTCGGCACCCTGGCGCTCGCGGCCGCACTGATCTGGGCGCACAATGCAAAGTCCGAACTCGCCTTCTACGGCTGGTACGCCCTCTACTTCGCCCTCGGATTCGCCGTCGCGCTCGGATTCGTTCCCGAACTGGTCGCGCGACTCACCCGCCGGAAAAAGGCGACCGCCACCCCCGTTGCCGGACTCGTCACCACGCTGGCGGTCGTGGTGTTCTACGGGTGGCTCGGGCACGCGTCGCTCCAGGCCCAACGACTTCACGATCGCCATCCCATGCGCCAGGCCGTCGTCGAGGTGCGCGGCGAAGCGCCCGCCATCGCCCCGAGTCACGCCGACCTCCTCACCGGCGCCGCCGGGTCGGGCGCCAACCAGCTGCGCACCTACGACCCCCGCGTCCGTTGGGTGAAAACGACCGCCGACCTGGACGCTCTCGTCGCCGAGGCCCGCGCCGACGGGAAACCGCTGGCCCTCTACCTCTGCGGTCCGGAACAGCTCGCCGGATCGAATCCCGAACTGGCCCAGCGACTCGCCGACCGCTCCCGGTTCGAGGAGGGCGCCTACCTGCCGGGCATCGAGGAGTTCTGGAGCTTCCGCATTCTCCGTCTCCGCGACGACAACGCCGCCCCGGAACGCTGATCCGAAGGACCCCGGAATGGGCTTTCTCGGATCGGCCCGTTGGTGTATGCTTCGGGTCCCGCCCGGTTTCCCGCGCGAAGTCGGGCCCGATTTCTTTTTTTTCATCCCGCAATCCACCCGACACCCGAGTCTCACTCGTTCACGCATGAAAGGGGACAAAACCACCGTGCTCGCCCTCATCGCCGCGGCCGTCATTCTGGCCGTCGTGGGCATCAAGAGCTTCCTCGACTACAAGGTTGCCGAGTTGGAGAAAATCCACGGCAACGGCAACCAGGCCGCCCAGGCGCCGGATCCGGCGGCGGAAAACCCCGCCCCGTCTCCCGGGCCCGCCGAAGCCGGCAATCCGGGGAGCACCCCTCCGCTGCCGCCCAGCGGCGAGATCAGCCAGGTGACCGGCGCCGAGGATGCCACCGGGGAATTTCCCGCCGGCTCCATCGATCGCCTGCCCCGCTCCGTGCTTCCCCCTATCCCCGCGGCATTGCAGGGGAATGACGATACCGGCGAACCGGCCGGCGGCGCGAACACCACCGCTGGCGCCGCGCCCGAGGACGATCCCCGCATGCAGGCCGAACTCGACGCCCTGCGCCGGGAGAACGCCCTCTTCCAGGAAAAGCTCAACCGGATCCGCTCCGGCGAGGGGGGCGACGGCGAAAGCGGTCCCATTCCCCCGCCGCCGATCCCCCGGGCCGGCAGCGCGCTGGACGCCGTCATGGCGGAAGCCGGTGATCCCGGTCCCGGACCCGGTTCCCTCGGAGCAACCGATCCCGCCACGGGTGGCACTCCGCCCCCGTTCGGCCCCGTCGGTGGCGCCAATCCGACGGACGCGGCCGTCGGCATCTCCACGGGAGGAAGCAGCGAAGGCGATACCGCGGCGGCGCCCACCCCGCAGCAGACCGAGGCCGAAATCGCCGCCCTGGCCGAGCAGGTGAAGCGCCAGCCCGCCCTCGCCAAGGTCATCGACTACGATCCCGAATGGGCCATCCTCGTCATCAACAGTGGTGCCGAGAGCAACATCGCCCCCGAGATGCGTCTCGCCGTCCGTCGGGGCGGAGAAATCGTCGGCTTCATCAAGGTCACCGAAGTCGAGCAGAACCAGTCCATCGCCGAGCTGATGAGCCGCAACAAATACAGCCCCACGGCCCGCAAGCCCAAGCCGGGCGACGACGTCATCGCGTTCAACCTGTTTTGAGCGTGGCGCGTGGTGCCTGGGGCCAGGAGCGTGGGGAATCGATGAAAGCCCCCATCGTTTCTTGACGCCCCCTCTTTCAGACTGCTCCAAGCTCCAAGCTCCAAGCTCCAAGCTCCAAGCTCCAAGCTCCAAGCTCCAAGCTCCAAGCTCCAAGCTCCTTGACTCCGGC
>JAUIGT010000555.1 GCA_030432615.1 Verrucomicrobiia bacterium | reverse complement strand
GCCCCCTGAAACTTCCCGAACCCTCGACCGAATCAACCCTGTGCAATCGAAGACTCTACCCTCTTGCCTCGGCGCCGCGGCGCTGCTGCTTTCCGCGTCCCCGGTTCTCGCCGAAGACGCGTTCGAGATGCCGCCCATCAACTACTCGGCGACCACCGCGACCGACCGCATCGCCCGGTTGCAGAAGGCGCTCGAGAACGGCGAAGTCGCGTTGGACGCGGGCCTCCCCGAAAAGGAGTTCGTGGGGCGTCTCCTCGAACTCCTCGAAGTGCCCGCCGCCTCGCAGGTGCTGGTGTTTTCCAAATCCAGCCTGCAGAACTCCCACATCAATCCGCGCCAGCCCCGGGCGCTCTATTTCAGCGACGATCTCTACTTCGGCTGGTCGCACCACAGCGACAAGTTCGAGATCATTTCCACCGATCCGAAGCTCGGCGCCGTCTTCTACCTGCTGGAGCGTGACCCGAAAGCGAAGAAGATCGAGGTCTTCCGCGAGTCGGCCGAATGTTTCTCCTGCCACGCCGCCGGCCGCACCGGTGGCCGCCCTGGCATGGTCATCCGCTCGCTCTACGTCGAGGAATCCGGTCAGCCGATCTTCTCCGCCGGCAGTTTCAGTGTCGATCACACCACCGCGTTTGAGGAGCGCTGGGGTGGCTGGTATGTGACCGGCTACCACGGCGAGGCCCGCCATCTCGGGAACATCTTTTCCGAGGCCCTGCCCGACGGCCGCGCCTCCTTCGACCGGGAGCAGGGAGCCAATCTCCAGTCGCTCGACCAGTTCTTCGACACCTCCGACTACCTGGTGCCCACCAGCGACATTGTCGCCCTCATGGTCATGGAGCACCAGGCGGCGATGCACAACCAACTCATCGAAGGAGACTACACGGTGCGTTCGGCCATCTACCGCAGCCGGCAACTGAATCGCGAACTCGGCCTCGACGATCCCGACGGCCTCTCCGATTCCTGTCGGCGCATCATTCGTCACCAGGCCGAGAGGATCATCGCCGACCTGCTCTTCACCGACGAAGCGCCGATGCCCGAGGGCGGCGTCGATTCCAAGGGACCGTTCATGGCCGCGTTCTCCGACGCCGCCCTGCCCAACCACGAGGGCCGTTCGCTTCGCGATTTCCAGCTGCTCGACCGGCTCTTCAAGTATCGGTGCAGCTACATGATCTACTCCGAGGCGTTCCGGAACCTCCCGGCCGAACTTCACCGCGAGGTCCTCACGCGGCTCGACGCCACGCTCCTGGGCCGCGACGAGGAGGACCTGGGAGGTCACCTCTCCGATTCCGAACGCAAACGCATCCGGGAAATCCTCGTCGATACCCTCCCCGGTTTTCCCGTCGCCCCGTCCGATCCCCAGCCGTTGACGGCCGGGGTGGACGGCTGAAAGCGCTACGATTCCTCGGCTCGGTAGGCCTCCGCCAGCAGCGACACCGGATGCCGAACCGGGATTCGCTTGCCGAGTCCGTTCTCGATCTGGAGGTGGCAACCGGGATTCGCCGTCGCCACCAGTTCGGCCCCGGTGGCCTCGATGTTCTCGACCTTCTCCCGCTGCAGTTTTCCGGCCTGCTCGGGCTGGGTGATGTTGTAGATGCCGGCGCTGCCGCAGCAGTGGGTGGCGTCCTTCAGTTCCGTCAATTCGAGCCCGGGAATGGCGGCCAGGACGGCGCGGGGTTGGGCGGAAATGCCCTGGCCATGGCAGAGGTGGCAGGCTTCGTGGTAGGTGCAGCGGGTCTTGCTTTCCCCGGCGATCGACACCGGTTTTCGAAACCCGATCTCGACCAGCCATTCGGAAATGTCGCGCGCTTTCCGATCCCAGGCCGCCGCCTTCTCGGCGTAGTCGGGATCGTCGGCGAGCAGATGCCCGAAATGCTTGAGGTGCGATCCGCAACCGGCGGCGTTGGTGATGACGGCGTCGAGTGCCTCGAGATCGAACTGGTCGAGCATGCGCCGCGCCTGGATCTTCGCCTGCTCCAGGTCACCGTTGTGGGCGTGGAGGGAGCCGCAGCACCCCTGCTCGCGCGGAGTGATCACCGTGCAACCGTTCGCGAGGAGCACGTCGACCGTGTCGCGGTTGACGTCGGAGAACACGAGGTCCTGCACGCAGCCGGTCAGCATTCCGACCCGGTAGCGGGCATTGTCCGTCTTCTCCGTCGCGTGAATCAAGGCATCGGAAAACTGGGCCCGGACCGTCGGGGTGGTCGGTTCCAGTTCGCGCAGGTTCTTCGGCAGCAGCGCTGTCAGCTTCAGTTTTCGCACCAGCCAACACAGCCCGCTGGCCTGGTAGAACCGGAGGCCCTGCCCGGCCAACCGCAGCAACCACGGTTTGGCGAACAACTGGCGCAGGGTCAACCAACGCCAGAAACGCCGCTGCGGATTGTCCATGACGCCAGCCTCCTCGACCTCGGCACGGGCGTTCTCGAACAACTCGGGATAGTTGACGCCCGCCGGACAGGCCGTGGTGCAGGCCAGGCAGCCGAGGCAGTAGTACATTTCCTCGCCGAACTCCCTCGTCACCTCGAGGTCGCCGTCCGCGATGGACCGCATCAGGGCGATCCGTCCGCGCGGGCTGTTCCGCTCCCGCTTCGTTTCCAAATAGGTCGGACAACTCGGCAGGCACATGCCGCAATGCATGCACTGCTGGACGACGGAGTAGTCGAGTTCTCCCAGGTATTTCAGGGAGGAGACCGCTGATCTTCGCTGATCTTCGCTTGTCGGATTCGATTTCAAAGTGTCGTGGGGGAAGGAACCGCTTATCAGCGCTTATCTCCGCTTATTTTTTTCCAGATATTCGGACAGAAGGTAGCGTTTCCAATCGAGCGCGCCCGGTTTGCCGAAATTGATGAGATAGCCAACGGACTTTCTCGTGACTCGTAGATAGTTCATGATCTGCGCCTCGAATTCAGGAAGCAGTTCCTTCACGGCTTTGAGTTCGACGATGATCTCCTCGAAGACAAAGAGGTCGGGAATGTAAGTCTTCTGCAGCGGCTTTCCCTTGTAAATCACCGCCAATCTTCGCTGAGATTCGTAGGGAATCTTTCGCTCAGAAAGCTCGCGTTCGAGGGCTTCCTGATAGATTTCCTCACTCAAACCGAATCCCAGTTCGTTGTATACCTCCATCGCCGCGCCCACCAACTGATACCCCTCATTTCCAAACGGCTGTTTGTTCACGAAATTCATTTCCCTGGAAGAGATAAGCGCAGATCAGCGAAGATAAGCGGTTCAGTCGAAGATCTTCCCGGGGTTCAGCAACCCATCCGGATCGAGCGCCTTCTTCACCTGCCTGAGTAGTTCCATGCTGCCCTCGTCGAACTGATCGGGGAGAAACCGTTTCTTCGCCAGGCCGACCCCGTGTTCGCCGGTGATGGTTCCCCCGAGCTGGATGGTGTGCTCGAAGATCGCTTCCATGGCGGCCTCGACCTTCACCATCTCGGCCTCGTCGCGCTCGTTGGTAAGGAAGGTCGGGTGGACGTTGCCATCCCCGAAGTGACCGAAGGTGGCGATCTCGAGCCCGTGTTCCTCGGCCATCCGCTCGATGAATTTCACGATGTCGGGCAGCTTGCTCCGCGGCACGGTGACGTCCTCCAGAATGGTGGTGGGTCGAATCCGAGCCAATGCCGCGAAAGCGCTGCGGCGGGCCGAGGCCAGCTTGAGCGCATGGGCTTCGTCACGGGCGACCTCGACCGCGAGCGCGCCGTTTTCCCGGGCGATGGCCGCCATTTTGTCCGCCTCCTCCTCGACCACCGCGGGATAGCCGTCGGTTTCCATCAGGACCACGGCCTCGGCCTCGGTCGGGAGTCCCACCTTGGCGAAGTCCTCCACGCACTGGCAGGTGCGGCGATCGAGGAACTCCAGGGTGCAGGGAATGATCTGGTTCTCGATGATCTTCGACACCGTCCGGGCCGCGTTCTCCATCGAGTCATAGGTAGCCAGCAGCGTCTTCTTGGCCCGGGGCCGTGGCAACAGTTTCAGCAGCACCTTGGTGATGATGCCGAGCGTTCCCTCCGATCCGATGAAAAGGTCCTTCATCGAATACCCGGCCACGTCCTTGACGCATTTCGAACCAAGCCAGCAGA
>JAUIGT010000554.1 GCA_030432615.1 Verrucomicrobiia bacterium | reverse complement strand
GTGCAGGCAGTGGGGATGAAACTGCTTCGGACTGCCGCCGCGCCAGCCGCCACCAAAGAAGAAGACGACCGCCGGACGCTGATCACTCGCCTTCCAGCCCTCCGGCTTGTAGACCCGCATCCGCAGTTCGATCTCCCCGATGGACTTGTAGACCTCGGTTTCGAAGCCGGTTATCTCCTCTTCCTTTTTCTTGCCTTGGGCGTGACTGGACGTTGCAAAGCCAAGGAGGATCACAAAAGCAGTCGCGAAGTGGAGGGGGAACGGAAACGTCATGCTTCTCGATACCGAAAAATCGGCTCAGTCGGCAAGCACGCTTTCGCTGCTCCGCCGCGTAGGCCAGCGACTCCTGTCGTGGCAGCACGAGAAAGGGAGATCGAGCCGCGACGGGAGTCGCTGGCTTACGTTGAACTGCACTCTCAGCGATTTCCCTCATTCCTTACCCGAAAATACACCCGGCTTTCACGGCCGGTAGCCCCTTCCCTAACACTGATCTCCCACATTCCCGGTCGGTCATTCGAGGCAATGTCCAGACGGAGATCGAGTTTTCCCCCAGCCGCCCCGTAGAAACCACTCCCCTCGGCGAGCACTCCTTCGGGATCGACGATCGACACTTCGAGCGGAATCACCGCATCGATCGGGTCTCCCCACAAATCAATCACCGCCACTCCAACCGTGATCGACTCTCCTGCAGAAACGCCCACTGGAACGATGTTCGACTCATCAGCAGAAATTTCTACCGGGGCCGCAATCACCATCCCAGCCACTGGTCGGTCCGTGACGAGGAGAATCCGCCCCTCCGCCGGACCAAGTTCGAGAGGGATTTCCATGTTCCCCTCGCCGCGATCGATCGCCGTCACCTCCTGTTGCCTCGTCAGATCATAGACGTGCCCTCCCTGCCTCCGCAGTCTCAGCTTTGCTTTCGATGGCAGGCCGTTTTCCATGACCATACCGTAGTTGCCCACGTAGGTTCCGGCCTCGCGGTGATCGTTGACGGCAAAGACGTAGTCGCTTGAACCCGACACCCTGCGGCGCGTGACCACGTCGGGATTGTCCGATGCCAGCGGCCAATCGTATTTTCCCGCCAGGTCGACACGGAGTTTCTCGGCCCGTTCCTGCAAAGCCGACTTATCTTCGGCCGCCTGCTTCGTTCGGTCGTAACGCGGCACCACCACATCCGGTCGGATCGCGGGGCAAAGCTCCTCGTCACCGATGACGATCCCGCCCGCCTCCTGAAAGGCCTTCACTTTTCTCACCACTGACTCGGCGAGGACATCGCAGTCACCCATCACCAGCAGCTTCACGCCGTCGAGCCCGTCTTCCGCGAGCAACGACTCCTCGTAGAGCACACGCGGCTGGAGCTGCGCCCACATCAGCACGTGGTAGAGATCGCCGGCCCAGCGGTGATTCCATCCGTAGGTGCCGCGCCTCGCGAACATCTGCGAGGTGAAACTCTCGAGAAAAGCCACATCGGAAGGCGCGTCCGGCACCTGGAGCAACGTCGGTCCCAGCGGCTCGACCACCTCCTTCACCAGGCGTCGCAGTTCCCCGGCGGTATTGGGATTGGTGAATCGATACGAACTCGGCGAATCGCTCTCCACCAGCGAACCCCAGCCGTGATACATGATTCCCTTGATCGGTCGGGCGATCTTCCACCAGAAAGCCTCCCGGAGGTGCATCGGGGCGATGGTGATGTAGGCGGCGTCGGGATCCTGATCCACCCAGGGCGATACTTCGATGCCATCGGGCGCCTTTTCCGGCGCGGTCTGGGATCGATACCAGATCACCTGGGTCATTTTCATCACCTCCTGCCCGAGGCCGTTGACCC
Organism: Verrucomicrobiia bacterium; assembly: GCA_030432615.1. Classification (GTDB taxonomy): domain Bacteria; phylum Verrucomicrobiota; class Verrucomicrobiia; order Verrucomicrobiales; family DEV007; genus JAEUHH01. The sequence continues at coordinate 2,255 of JAUIGT010000554.1, read as the reverse complement.
GGGCCATCTCGAACAGTTCATCGGTGCAAAGCCCGATCCGGATGGGGTCCGGATAGCTGTAGGTCCAGTGGGCGAGCACATCCGCGCTGCCGCCGCTACCATGAATACTGGGCACCCGCACCGCCGGATCGTGAAAGGTCCAGAAATCGTCGCGCCCGATTTCCGATTTCAGTCCCTGGTCGAGCTTCGTGTTCAACTCGTTCCAGCCATCGCCCTCGGTCCAGAACCAGCGCAGGTAGGACAGGATCGGATCATCGTCCTTGATGACCCGATTCTCGGGAAAATCCGGCAGCTTCCGGTAGTCGATCCCGTTCTTGATGGTCACCTCGTCGGGGATCTTTCCACCGATCGCCTTCTCCGCCGCCTCGCGCTCGATCGGGTGAAAGGACACCTGGGATTCGCCTCGCACCTCGGTGTGGAGCAGCGCGGCCGCGAAGGCCGGGTGATCGCCGTAGGCACGTCCCAGCGCCGCCCCGGTGTCGAAACAGAATTGCTGCACGCGAGGAAAGAGCCCGCTGATGTCCTCGCGACCGTAGTGCGTCCCCTCCCGATCGATTCGCAGGAAGGGCTTCCCGACTTCCGCCGTGCGCAACCAGCGCCCCGGCGCCACCGTGGCGATGATCCCGAGATCGTTTTCCAAGGCACGATCGAGCATGTCACGCGCGGCGTAGATCTCCTCGGGCTCGGCCGGCAACGCGGCTTCGCCCTTTTCCCAGATCGCCCCGTAGTCGGTCCGCAGGCCAAGGCAGTGAGTGAATCCGAGGTCTTTCAGCCGCGAGATTTCCTTCAGGACACCCTCGGTCCCACCAAGCCCCCACATCACCACCGGCATGCGATTCGGAAGGGGCCGGGAAACGACGGTGAAGGGCAGCCGCGCGTTTGTGGCATAGGACGCTCCTTCCCCGCCCCAGCCCGGCGCTTCGACGGTCAGGTCGATCACGTATTCTCCCGGCCGCAGCGAAGTATCCACGGGAACGTCGATCCGATGAACCGCTCCCGGTCCGAGGCTGGCCAGGGTTTCCGCCTGCTCCTTCGCCGCCCCCGGGATTCTCAGGGTAATGGCGAGGCTCTCCAGGGGGGCGGCGGAGAGATTCTCCAGTTTGATCGGGATGGTGGCGCCTTCGCTCATCCGGAGAAACGCCGGCCGCTCGGCCTCGGTCGTCACCCGCGTCGGCCGGAACTCCCTTACGCCCTTGCTGAAACGAATTTCATCGATGAGACCGGGAAAGCCGTGGTAGAGCGAGCCATTTCGATCACCGAGGGAGAGATCACGAATCGCGGCCGCCATCGATCCCGCGCCGGGCCGGATCGAGCGCCCGATTTCCGCGCCGTCGAGAAAGAACGTCACCGTTCCGATCCCGTCGTAGGTGAAAGCCACGTGCTGCCAGGCCTCGGCATCGAGCTTCAGCGGCTCCGAATACCAGCGCTCCGTTCGCGCCCCCAACCCGATCTCCAGCTGGAACTGACGCGTGCCGGCCTTGCTCTGGCGCAGCAGGGTCCAGGTGAATCCACTGTGATTGTCCCGCACATACTTGCAGTCCGCGAGAACCGGGGAAACCTCCGGCGGAAAGGCGTCCTCGCCCGCGTCCGGCCGCAGCCACATTTCCAGGCTGAACGCCCCGTCTGGAGAGAGAAACGGGGAGCGCTTGACGATGAATCCATGCGGATCATCGATCACCGGGTAGCCGGCTCCGCCACGGAGACCGCCTTTCCCGAAACGTCTCTCGCCCGACCAGGACGCTCCCCGGAGCACTCCCTCCAGTTCATGCGGTCCGGAATCCTTCCCGACAGCTTGCTCCTCATCGAATCGCCAGAATCCGAGCACATCCGGACCATTCGCCTCGGCGCCTTCGTAGGGTTCCCACCAGCGCGAAGCCTTTCCATTCTCCGGCGCGCCGCGAACCGGCGAGAGCGAAAGGGCGGAAGTGATCAGGGTGCCGAGAAGGAGGAAGACAGGTCTCATGGGATCAGGTGAACGAGCCAGCATTGCCCGATCAGCCGCCGAGAAAAAGTCCCGAATTGCGCTGGCATTCTTCCCCGCCACGGATCAGTTTCTCAGCACCGTGAGCAGTTCCCCGAACCACGACTCCTCTCCATCTTCCGGTAGCGGCGGATTCTCCGCTCCCTCCGTGGAGCACCTCGACGCGGTCCTCTCCAACTACGAGTTCATCGAGCAACTGGGCCAGGGCGGCATGGGTGCGGTCTACAAGGCCCGGCAGCCCTCGATCGATCGGCTGGTCGCCATCAAGATCCTG
>JAUIGT010000553.1 GCA_030432615.1 Verrucomicrobiia bacterium | reverse complement strand
CTTCACGAGATTGTCCAGTTCCCGGTAGACTCCGGCCGGCAGGGAGACACTGATACGCTTGACGCCTTTTTCCACGATGCTTGGGGGACGAGGTTGTTCCTCTTCCCTTAGCAGCGCCCGTGCCGCCTAGTAATACGTTTCTTGATTTTCGTATTACCAGAAGGCGCCAATCTTCACACAACCCGCGGTCGTTTCCCCGATCATGGGAGGTTCCCGCCCCCTATTTCGGCAGCGTCACCGAGACCGACACCCAGTCGGTATCCGGCAGGATGAACTTGCGAATCACCACCGTCGCCGATTCGACCCCGGAAAATTCCAAAGCCGTCCGCGCCAGGTCTTCGGCGAGTGTTTCGATCAGCTTTCTCTCTCCGTTCGCCGCCACTCGCTTCATCGCCTCCGCCACCTCGAAGTAGTCGATGGTGCGCCCGATGTCGTCATCGAGCCCGCTGAGATCGGTCGCCGGCACCAGGGTCACATCGATCGCCACGGTCTGGGATGTCGCGCGTTCCTCGTCCGGAACGCCGACGCGAGTGGAGAGTTTCAGTCCCTGGATGCCGATGCGGTCGCTGGTCATGGAAATCCTTGGCTCGTCCCTTCGCCCAACGTTTTCACCCGATCCGGAAACGCACTTCGCGGATATTCTCGCGACCGAAACGCGCCTGCATCTTTTCCAGGATCTGCCCCTTCATCCGCTCGAGCGTGTAGTGGACCGCGGGCTGGAGGACCTGAACGAGCAAGGCTTTCCGGTTCATGCCGATGGGTTGGGAATTCTGGGCCACGAATTCTCCCACGATCTCCCGCCACGCCGCCTTCACCTGGTCCTCGTCGAATCGATCCTTGAGCCCGAGTTTCTTCAGGGTCGAGCCGATCACCTTGCCGATGTCGTCGTGCGCGAACTCGCTGGTATCGTCCGGCTCCCAATAGCCCCGAAACTCCGCCATGGCCCGGTCCTTCGCTCCACGATACTTGCGGTAGCGAGGAGCCTTCTCGTTCCAGAAATTGTCTCGGCGGCGCGGCTTCGGCATCTCGATTTCCAACAAACCACGATCCGCCGGGAAGGCACAGGAAAAAACGGCCGCACGAAATTCGGGTGATCACCACCCACCTACCGCGCCAACCAATCCCGAACCAACGCTCCCAGCCGTTCCGGAGACTCCATCGGAAGACGGTGCCCACATCCGGGAATCACGGCCATCTCCACCTCTTTTCCCAGGGCGCGGAACCGCTCGGACAAGCTCGCGAATTTCTCGTCCCTCTCCCCCGCCACGACCAACACCGGCAAATCGATATCGGCGAGGTTCGCCTCCATCGCTTCCTGCCGCCCGAGCGACCATGAATCGAACGCTCGGGCGATTTCTTCACGGCGTTCCTCCAGTTTCTCCTGCCCCGCCGGAACAGGCTGTCCGGCCAGCACGCCCTGCCCGTTCCATCGTTGCAGGAATTCCGACCAGGGAAGCTCCCGCGCGCGTCTCGCCCAGGCCCGATCGCTTTCCCGCCGCGCGGCCTTTTTCCCGTCGTCCGTCAATCCCGGGTGCGTCGAGACCAGAATCGCGGCCTTCCAGAGATCGAACCTCGCCGCCAGTGCCTGGAGAGCCAGCCGTCCGCCGAGGGAATACCCCAGCAGCACCGGCTCGGAATCGGACGCCGCCACCTCATCCGCGAACCTTCTCCCGAACTCCTCCAGCGAGAGCCCGGGAAATCGCTCCTGCCACCCCCAGAGATCGACGGCCCTCAACTCCGGCAGGCCCAGGGCATCCCAGTCACGCGGGGATCCCAGGTTGCCATGAAGCGCGTGAATCATCGATGGTCACCCGATTGAAATTCGATCACCGCGTGATCCGCCAGTCCCTCCGCATCGATAGGGTCGGCGCAGTAGTCCTGCCGATATTCCAGCCGCCACATCGTCGCCCAGGCCGCGAAGTCCATCCGATGCCGGTTCTCGGTGACCCGCTTCGCCTCGTCATCGAGATCGGCCAGCGCGGGCAGCTTCGAGAAAATCCGCCCGCCGCCATTGTTGACGATCACGATGCGGCGTTTCCCCCGGGAAAGCTGGTCCAGCACCCACGGAGCCGTGGCGTCGTAGAGCGTGGTCAGGTCCCCGAAAAATCCCCACGCTTCCTCCGCGCCTTCGCTGAGGCCGAGAAAGGTGGAAAGCTCGCCGTCGATTCCGTTCGCGCCCCGGTTGGCGAAGACGTTCGGGTGCGCCTTCGTCCGACTGGCGGCCAGGTTCCAGCCACGAATCGGGAGGCTGTTGCCGAGAAAAACGAGCGCGTCGCTCGAGATCTGCTCGGAGAGGTCGCGCATCAGGGCCGGTTCACCGTCCGGGTAGTCGCACCACTCGCCATCCGGATCTTCGATCACCGGAATTTCCGCCCCGCTGTCCGGGACTTCGATTTCGGAAAAATCGACCCAGCCGGTGGTCTCGCAGCCCCGGGCCAATCCGGGAAACCCGGTCCGCGTCACCGACAACACCGGGATGCCCTGCTTCTCCTCGAGGTCACGCCAGAACCGCAGGCTGGGGACTCCGCCGATGCGGAGCACCTTCTCCGGTTGCCATTGCCGGAAGGTCGCCTCCCCTCCCGGCAGGAGCAGAGGCGCCAGCCTTTCGCACTCGCGCAACCCGCTCGTCGCCTCTGCCCAGATCGGCGCGCGGAGTTTCTCGAGAAAGATCGCCACGTTCTCCCGGTCGTCGGCACCGATCTCGCCGAGCAGGACGGCGCCGCCGGAGAAATCGTTCACGAAGCGACTCAACAGGGTCGGGTCCGGGAAGGAAGAGGGTAGAATCGGTGCCTCGAACGGGGACGCGCCGCGCGCGAGGGCGTCTTCCCAATCGACCGCGCCCACCTCGCCCGCCTTCGGTTCCTCGAAGCACGGGTTGAGTTGGATCGGACGCGAGCGATTCCAGGGAAAGCCGACCGGGAAATCTTCCGCCGCCTCGACATCGAAACAGCCCTCGCTGTAGGCGCCGAACAGGTGCGCCTGCTCGATCGCCTGCGGCGCGCCGGTGGCGCGGAAACGCTTGGGCCGATCGGCCGTGATCAACACCAGGGGAACGCCGCTGTAGTGCGCCTCGATCACCGCCGGCATCAGTTCCGCGACCGCCGTGCCGGAAGTCGTCACCACCGCCACGGGACGTCGATCGCGTTTCGCCAAACCCAGGGCAAAGAACGACGCCGCCCGCTCCTCGAAATGTCGCCAGACCCTGACCGGTTCCGGCGCCTGCAGCAGCGGCAGCACCAGCGGCGCATTGCGGGCTCCCGTGCAGACGACGAAATCGCGCACGCCCCAGGCGAGGGTTTCCTCGAGAACGATGGCGGCGAGTGCGGCGTTGGCGGACATGGGAGGCTGGGGAGAGAACAACAACGATAGGGATTTGAGGCTTTCTCGGAAGCAGAAAGCGGTGGGACCCGTCCGATTCCACGCCCTTCGCTCCAAGCGCCACGCTCAAACGCCGAGCAGCGCCTTGACCGAGTTCCGCTTCAGCGCCAGTTCGCGCCATTCGCGATCGAATCGGCTCTCGCGAATGATGCCGCAACCGGAGGGCAGGAACATGTCGCTGCCGGACCACGACACGTTGCGGATGGCGACCACCGATCGAAACTCTCCTTTCCAGAGCACCCCGAAGGGCGCGCCGAAATGCGGCGGCGCTTTCAACCGATCCCGGAATTCGAACAGCATCCGCAGTGCGCCCTCGCCCCGCGGATAGGCGCCGAGCGCGGGCGTCGGGTGCATCAGGCGAATGAGGGCGTCGAGGTCGGGCGCGGGATCGGTCAGCCGCACCCGGATGCGGGAGAGGAAATGCACCAGCGACCCCAGATCCATGACGCTCCGGGTCTCGCGCTCGATCTCGCCGATCTCGGAGAGCTTTTCGACCAGGTAGGCGGCCACGAATTCGTGCTCGCGAATCTCCTTGGGATCGCTCAGAAAATCGCCCGCCTCGTGCTTGGGAGCGGTGCCGGCCAGTGCCATGGTCTCCAGGACGCCGTCGTGAACATGGAACAACTTCTCCGGAGTCGCTCCGACCATCCCGCTCTCACCGATGCGGAAGCCGTAACCGCAAAGATCGTCCGCGGCACTGTGAATGGCCTTCAGGAGTGCGGCGGGA